>NZ_DIPG01000141.1:7964-15935 GCF_002426325.1 Syntrophomonas sp. UBA5494
CTTTTTATCTACCCCAAGCAAGGCCTTACTGATGGAAAAAAGCAGTTATGTTATAATTTATAATAATAATGGCAATATCAGGTATCTGCCGGAACGGTCAGTAACCTGAACAAGCAGGCTGTTTTGTTTTTTTGAAGCTCGGCGTTTTATGCAAAATGACTTCAGGAAACCGGCGGGGAGGAGAGGCCTATGAGTAAATTGATTCTGGTTTCCAATCGTTTACCGGTAACGGTGCAGAGAAACGCAGCCGGTTTTGCGTTTCAAAACAGCATCGGCGGGCTTGCTACCGGTTTGAAGAATTATCACCAGCAAGCGGGCAGCGTGTGGGTCGGATGGTTGGGAATAACCGATGAAGATATGCCTTCCGGCGAAAAAGACCATGTACAAAAAAGGCTCCAAGAAGAATATCAGTGCCGGCCGGTTTTTTTATCCGATCAGGATATCAGCTTGTATTATCATGGCTTTTGCAACAAAACCATATGGCCGCTATTCCACTACTTCAAGAATAAAACCGAGTATGACCATGAAGCTTGGGAAGCTTACCAGAGCGTGAACCGAAAATTCTTGGAGAGCATGGAGCCGATTATCGAGGAAAACGATATTATCTGGGTGCATGATTATCATTTGATGCTGCTGCCCCAGATGATCAAAGAAAAATACCCCCAGTCGCAAGTGGGGTTTTTCCTGCACATTCCTTTTCCTTCCTTTGAAATCTTCAGATTGCTGATATGGCGGGAAGAAATACTGAGCGGCCTGTTGGGCGCGGATTTAATCGGATTTCACACTTACGACTATGTACGTCACTTCTTGAGCAGTGTGCGCAGACTGCTGGGTTCCGATCATAATTTCAATAAAATCAGTTATGAAGATCGATACGTGCAAGTAGACGCCTTCCCCATGGGCATCGATTATGATTATTTTGCCAGAGAATGCGACCCGGAAAAATTTCAGCAGGAGACCGGCGACATTATTGAAAATGTTAAAGGCAGCAAAATAATTTTATCGGTAGACCGGCTCGATTATAGCAAAGGCATTCCGGAACGCATCAAAGCTTATCGCAAATTCCTGCTCAAATATCCGCAGTATCGGGAAAAAATCAAGCTGTATCTGCTGGTAGCCCCTTCCCGGGAAGGGGTGGGCTCTTACGATGAGCTGTTGAAAGAAATAGAAGAATTGGTCAGCAAAATAAACGGCGAGTTTGGGACCTTCAGTTGGATGCCTATCTGGTTTTTCTTTCGTTCCTTCTCTCAAAACAGCCTGATTTATTTTTACAAACGGGCCGACGTGTTACTGGTAACGCCGCTGAGAGACGGCATGAATCTGGTGGCCAAAGAATATATCGCCTCCAGAACCGATTACAAAGGCATGCTGGTTATCAGTGAAACAGCCGGCGCGGCCAGCGAATTGGGAGAAGCGGTGATCGTCAACGCCAATGATTATGACGCCATTGCCTCGGGGATCAAAGCTGCGCTCGAGATGCCCGGGGATGAGGCTAGGACCAGAAATAAAAAAATGCATCAACGCTTAAAACGTTATAATGTAAACTTCTGGGCCAGTGAATTTTTGAACGCCTTGAATCATGTCATGGAAGACAACGGTCAGAGTGTTTCGGAGAATATCGAAAAAGACTTTTACAAAATAGAGCAAGCCTATCAAAGCGCGGGCAACAGAGTCCTTTTCTTGGATTACGACGGGACTTTGGTGGGGTTTAAGACCATTCCCGAACAGGCCGGGCCGGATCAGGAGCTCAAGCTGCTGCTGGCGGATTTGGCCAATGACCCGCAGAATACGGTGGTGATTGTTTCCGGCCGCGATAAAAACATTATGGAGGAATGGCTGGGGGATCTGAACTTGAATCTTTTAGCCTCCCACGGCTTGTGGATCCGGCGTTGCGATCAAAAAGAGTGGACCATGACCGTGTCTTTGGACAACGAATGGAAAGATTCGGTCCGTCATATACTGGAATTATATACCGACCGTATGCCCGGCTCCTTCATCGAGGAGAAAGAATATTCCCTGGCCTGGCATTACCGCCAATGTGATCCGGATATGAGCGCCATTAAGCTGAGCGAGATGAAAGAGGCCTTGCTGTCGCTGACCCAATCGACCACTCTGGGGCTTCAGGAAGGCAACAAAGTCCTGGAAATCAAAGACGGCCGGGTGAACAAAGGATATGTATCCTCGTTGTTTATTCAGCATAATAATTTTGATTTTATACTGGGGGCGGGAGACGATTATACCGATGAAGATCTGTTCGCGTCCCTTCCGCCGGATTCTTTCGCGATCAAAGTAGGCATCGGCAATACCAATGCCAACTATCATATCAAATCCTGGCAGTCTATGCGCGGGATTCTGAAAAAATTGGCCGCCATCAGCAATAAGGGTAAGGATGAGTAGAGATTTTATGAAGAATAAACCGGCTGTATACGAAGTTGGAAATTTCAATCTGGGGCTCTATCATATGAAGCTCCACGAGGTTCTTTTTCATAACGCCAACGGATATATCGGCGTGCGCTACGACCTGGAGGAAGGATATCCGCCGGGATATGACGTTACCCCCAGTCAATACATCAACGGGTTTTACGATTACGCCAGAGTGCCGCAATCTGAAAAATTGTACGGACTGGTGGAAGAAAAACAAACCACTTTAAACATAGCCAACACGCAAACCATCAGGATAACTTTCGACGACGAAGAATTCAGCATGTTCAGGGGAACCATTCTGGACAGCCAGTTGAGCCTGGATATGGACCGGGGGATAACGGTGAGAAATGTCCGCTGGCTTTCACCCCGGGGAAAAGAACTCCGACTGACCGTTACCCGGATGGCTTCCTTTCACCAGCTCCCCCTGTTTACCATCGAATATGAAGTGGAGCCCTTGAATTTCTGCGCTAAAGCGGTCATCGAATCGGTGCATGACGGAACCGTTTTAAATTATGTTCATCCCTGCGATCCCCGCCTGGCCAACGAATGCATCCAGTATTTGATTCCGTTAAACTGCGAAATAAAAGAGGGCGCCTCTTATATCACCTCCCGAACTTCAAAATCAGGCCTGGAGGTTTGCAGTTGCGTAAAAAATCAGTTGTTTCAGGAGCACCAGCAAGAATTCATCATTGACAACCACGATGCCATCTGCCAATTTGTCACCCGGGCCCAACCGGGCCAAAAAATCAGGCTGATCAAATATGCGGTCTTCTGCGATTCGATTCGCTACCCCGATTGCCGGCGGCAGGCGGAAATAGAGATGAAACAGGCTTTGGCGGTTGATCTGGGAGAATTGTATAAAAAGCAAGCCGCCTATTTGAGCGAATACTGGAGCAATTGCGCGGTCGAAATCGACGGCGACGAGCCGTTGAATCACGCCATCCGTTTCAGCTTGTATCAATTGATCCAATCGGTAGGCAAGGATGAATACAGCAATATCGCCCCCAAAGGACTGAGCGGCGACGGCTATGAGGGGCAATACTTCTGGGATTCGGAAATATATATTCAACCTTTTTTCACCATCACCAATCCCGATATTTCCAAAAAGCTGATCACCTATCGTTATGCCACCCTGGATATGGCCCGGGAAAACGCCCGCATTTTGGGACATGAAAGCGGAGCGCTTTATCCCTGGCGAACCATCATGGGCCGGGAATGCTCCGGTTTTTTCCCGGCCGGTTCCGCCCAGTACCATATCAATGGGGATATTGCCTATGCGATCATCGCTTATTATCTGGCGACCAAAGACCTCATGTTTATGCGAGCGGTGGGCGCCGAGATTATTTGGGAAACCGCCCGTTTATGGCTGGAGGTGGGGAATTTCCACCAGGGCCGCTTCCATATCAACAGCGTGACCGGTCCCGACGAGTATACCTGCATCGTAAACAACAATTATTATACCAATGTGCTGGCCCAATATCATTTGCACTGGGCGGTCAAAATTTATCATCTGTTAAAAAGCAGCGGCGGTTTGAATGAACTGGAACAAAAAATACAAATAAGACCGCAAGAAATCGAGGCTTTTAAAAAAGCCGCCGACCATATGTATCTGCCCTATGATGAAAAGCTGAAAATCAATCCCCAGGACGACTCTTTTCTACAGAAGCAGTCCTGGGACCTCAAGGAGATTCCCCCGGATAAATTTCCTTTGCTGCTCAATTATCATCCCCTGTATTTATACCGTCACCAGGTATGCAAACAGGCCGATACGGTCCTGGCCCATTTTCTGCTGGAAGACGCCCAATCCGAGGAAACCATGCTTAATTCCCACCACTTTTATGAAAAAGTCACCACCCATGATTCCTCGCTTTCCCGGGGCATATTTGGCATCATGGCGGCTCGCCTGGGTATGACCGAGAAGGCCTTTGCCTATTTTAAGGATACCGCCCGCTTAGATCTGGACGACAAACACAATAATACCCAGGATGGCCTTCATATCGCCAATATGGGCAATAATTACATGGGCGTTGTTTATGGCTTCGGAGGCTTCCGGCTTAAAGAAAGCGGAATATTTCTGGCCCCGGTTTTGCCCCGGGCCTGGACGGCTTACCGCTTCAAAATATGCATTGAAGACAGCCGGATCATGGTGCACGTTAAAGAAAACGAATGTATTCTCACCCTGGAATGCGGCAGTGCCAAAAAGATATTCGTATACGGCCGGGAGTATCTTGTGGCGGACACCCTTACCGTTGCCCGCCCGGCAGTATGGCCAAGGGAGTCTTTTCATGAAGTATAAAGCGGTTATTTTCGACCTGGACGGGGTTATTTGCCACACCGACCGCTATCACTATCAGGCCTGGAAACAGATAGCCGATGAAATCGGGGCACATTTTGATGAAACCATCAATAACCGCCTGCGCGGGATCAGCCGCGCTGAAAGCCTGGAGATCATTCTGGAGTATTGCCCCCGCCGGCTTGGTCAGAAGGAGAAGGATCATTACCTCCAAAAAAAGAATGAACTCTATCTCAGTCTGCTGCAAAACATGTCGCCGGCCGACCTGGACCCCGAGGTGAAAGACACCATGGAGCGGATAAGAGACCGGGGGATTCTTATGGCCATAGGCTCCTCCAGCAAGAATGCCGCATACATCTTAAAACGGCTCGGACTGGAAAATTACTTTGACGCTGTAGCGGACGGCACCCACATCACCCGCTCCAAGCCTGACCCGGAAGTGTTTTTAAAAGCCAGCGCCGGTTTGGGTATTGACCCGCCGCAATGTTTGGTGGTTGAAGACGCCGAATCCGGCATCCGGGCGGCCCTGGCCGCCAACATGGACTGCGCCGCCATCGGCGATGGGACCCGATGCAATCTGGCCCGCTACCATCTGCAGCGTTTTGCGGATTTATTGCTGATCTTGAACGAGGGCGCTTGCCCCCCATCCCCCCGCGGTCATTAAGGCAATTAACGAATCAAGCGGCAGTAAAGTTCAGCGGAGACAGAAATTGATTATTTCGCATGCAATGATGGGAAATCCGCAAACCATTATTCCATCATACATCACCATAAAGTCGTCAAGAGAATTTCGCGATATGCCATTCATAATACCCTCCTTATATTCCGCATGCAAATTTACAGCAGGTCCTCTTCACCGTGTTTGCCGTCCTTGTAAACAGGCCCGGCAGTATGGACGATATGCTTCGCAGGCAGATTAAACCGTCTGTGATACGGTTTTCCCGGTTGGGTTGAAGGATAAATTTTTCTTGCAGATGTCTTATGCCCATGGATAAATATGGTAAACTGTTGCTAACCAGTTTATCCCATTTATCCGAACAACGAGGTCTTGAACATGCTTGCAAGTGTAAATACTTTGGTGCTGGCCGGCATTAACGCCTTGCCTGTCAAGGTTGAAGTGGACATTCACTCCGGACTGCCGGCTTTTGATGTGGTCGGCCTGGCGTCTGTGGCCATCAAGGAAGCTCGGGAAAGGGTGCGCGCCGCTGTGAAAAACTCGGGCTACGAGTTCCCTAACCGGCGCATTACCGTTAATCTGGCCCCTGCTGATTTAAAAAAAGAAGGCAGCCATTTTGATCTGGCCATTGCTATCGGCATTCTCTTAGCCTCATCACAGCTGAATACCTCCCCGCCCGACAACACTTACCTGGCCGGCGAACTCTCCTTGGACGGAACTCTGCGCCCCGTCCCCGGTATTCTTTCCATGTCGCTGAAACTCTCCCAGGATCCGGCCGGCAGCATATTTATGGTTCCCACAGCCAACAGCCTTGAAGCAGCCGTTACCGGAGGCATCACAATAATCCCGGTAACCAGCCTCAAACAGGCCGGGGAGTATCTGGAGGGCGACCGGACCATTACCCCTACCGCTACGGTAAGCCTGGACAATCTGGGGAGCCAGCGTGAAAGCCATGATTTTGCCGAGGTGCGCGGCCAGGAGACTGCCAAAAGAGCCCTCCTGACTGCGGCTGCCGGAATGCATAATGTCCTTATGATCGGCCCCCCGGGAGGCGGGAAGACCATGCTGGCGCGCCGCTTCCCCGGCATCCTGCCTCCCATGAGCCGCGATGAAATCCTGGAAACAACCCGTATTTATTCGGTGGCTAACCTGCTCAGCGCAGATCAGCCCCTCATATTGACCCGGCCGTTCAGGAGCCCTCATAAAAACGCCTCTTCGGCCAGCATAATCGGCGGGGGCAAGATCCCCCGGCCCGGAGAAATCAGCCTGGCGCTTAACGGGGTCTTGTTTCTGGATGAAATGCCAGAGTTCAACCGCGACGTCCTGGAAGCTTTGCGGCAGCCCCTGGAGGACCGCGCCGTCACCGTAGCCAGGGCCCAGGCCACTTACACCTATCCTGCCAGCTTTTGTTTGATCGCCTCTATGAATCCCTGCCAATGCGGCCTGTTAGGGTCAGACCTTGAATGCCGCTGCACCCCGCTGCAGGTGCAGCGTTATTTAAACCGGGTCAGCGGGCCATTATTGGATCGCATGGATATTCACCTGGAGGTGCCGCGCATACACTATGAAGATTTGACAGACAATTCCACAGGTTTGAGTACCGCCATGATGAGAGAGGCCATCGTCAGAGCCAGAGAGGTGCAGGCCGAGCGCTTCAACCATCTGCCCGGGATGCTCAACTCCAAGATGGGGCCCAAGGAGATAAAACAGTTTTGCCAGCTGGACGCCCGGGCCGATACCATGATGAAAATGGCCTTTAAGCACCTGCGTATGAGCGCCCGCGCTTACGACCGGGTCTTAAAGGTAGCCCGCACTATTGCGGATTTGGAGCAAAGCGAAAGGGTGCAGGCCCATCACCTGGCCGAGGCCATACAGTATCGCAGTCTGGATCGGAAATACTGGCGCCATTAAGCATTTGACTCCTCTGTAGCCGGCTGAAGAAAACACTTGGAGGAAGCCCCTCCGCCTGTATACAATAAGGTAACGGGTTCAGGCCAACTTGGATGGGGAAGGCCAGCAGGGGGGGATGGGACATGTCGGACAAATCAGGATCTTTTTGGAAGAATCACAAAGCCGCCATACTTTTCGGTTGTCTAACTTTGTTATTGGCGGCTATGCTTATTTATTTTCTGCTCAGTATGAATGCGGTGTTATAAAAAATACTGGCTTAATCCGGACTGCTATGTTATTATTTTAATAAGTTAAAATCGCATACAACTCCGAGCTTCCCAGTCTAAGGCAATGCTATGGCTGGTGGCCTGTGGGTGTAACTGGAAACGGTTATGCCTCCCCGTATTTTTGGAAAGGAGTTTATTATGCTGTGCTTAATCATGACAGGCGTATTTAGGTATGCTTGGATGTGGTTTGGTAATGCTTGCAAATGCCTGATTTTCAGGTCGTCTGCAGGTCAGGCATGGTAGCCATACCTTATACGGGTATGGTTTTTTTATTTGGTGAATAGCTCTTTTAGAGCTCTAACATATGATCCCATTCTTTTTGTTCCCGCTTTCAGCGGGAATATTTCTTTTTCTTTATACGCTTGGTCCTTGCCGGTTTATGACACCGTAATAAAGCTTGG
>NZ_DIPG01000141.1:16098-25583 GCF_002426325.1 Syntrophomonas sp. UBA5494
TAAATAAAGAAGGCCGGGGCGAATATAATCATTACCCCGACCTTAAATGCCATAGAGGTTAATTGCTATTTTTCAATGCCCTCCCGGGCCGGTACTCCCTGTTGATAGTAATGCTTTACTTCTACCATCTGGGTCACCAGATCGGCCTCTTCGATGACGCGATCATGCGCTTTAGGGCCGCCGGTCAAGATTAATTCCATGCCATCGGGCTTGTTTTTAATGAGTTCCAGAATAGCCTCCACGGGAATCAGATTGAAATAGTTGGCGGTATTGATTTCGTCCAGGACAATAATATCATACTGCCCTGAGGCCATGGCCTTTTTAGCTTTTTCCAGCCCTTCACTGGCCAGGTCAACCGCTTCCTGCGGGGGCGGGTTGGTAAGTTTAATGAATCCCTTTTTCCCATACTGTTCAATAGTGATATATGGGCTCACCATCCTGGCGGACTCTAACTCGGCATACTCCCCGCCTTTCATGAATTGTCCCACATAAGTCTTCAAGCCCTTACCCATAGCTCTGAATGCCAATCCCAATGCTGCGGTGGTTTTGCCTTTGCAGTTACCGGTGTAGACCTGTACGTAGCCTTTCTTTAGCAATTCTTCGTTCATGAGATACCCCTCTCCTTATCATTATCTATTGGTCACTCGCATTGCTTCCAATAACCTTTGTATTTTAGATATAAGTTTCAAAATCCTGCTTTAGGAACAAAAACAATTTGTATAGAAATTAATTCTCCGGCCCGGATTGCTTTATTTGGGGATCCCCTTGCTGCCCTCCTAAAGTGACCAGATTGTCAAATAGTTCAGCTACAGTGATCATCCCGATGCCTCCGGGTACTGCGCTGGCAATCCTGGCCCGGGCGGCGGCCTCCGGGTGCACGTCTCCGTGTATAGTCCCGGAGTCATCAACATTGATGCCGGCGTCCATGATGATACAGCCGTCACTGACCATATCCGATGTTATGAAGTCGGCCTTTCCCACTGCGGCTACCACTATATCAGCCGCCCTGGTCTCCTGTTCCAGGCGCCGGGTCCGGGTATGACACAGGGTTACCGTGGCATCCTGGGCGGTCATCATCACCGCCAATGGACTGCCCACGATAGTACTGCGCCCCACTATTGTCACTTTTTTGCCGGTAAGATCAACCTGATTGGCTCTAAGCATGGTCATGATGGCCTTGGGTGTCGACGGACAGACTCCGGGTTCTTTGGCCAGCAGTTTGCCAAGGTTATAGTAATGCAAGCCTTCCACATCTTTGTGATAGTCGATAGTGTGCAGCAGGCTGTTGTCGTCTATGTGAGCCGGCAGGGGCTTCTGTATCATGATGCCGGTGATATCGGGATCATGGTTCAAGTCGATGATTATTTGCCGGGCCTCGGCCTGAGTGCAGTGCTCGTCAAGGTAGATGGTTTTTACCGGAATCCCCACCTCTTTGCCGAAATTGACCAGTCCATTGACATATGACTGCGAGGCCTTGTCATTTCCGATTTTTAATATTGCCATTTGCAGGGGCAATTGCATGGCTTGCTGTTTAATGCACTTTTTCATCTCTTCACGCAGTTCCTTACCATATACAAGCATGTGCTATCATCCTCTCCGCTCCTGTTGACGCATCTTTTTTAATCTGTTGATATCCTCCAAGAGTCCTTCGGCCGGTGTTTCCACGATCATCGGCAGATCGGCCCAGAAGGGGCGGGCAAACATCTCCCTAAACCCGCTGGCCCCGATAGAACCTGCTCCGATATGTGCATGTCGATCGCGGTGCGATCCCAGGGCTGACAGGCAATCATTGGCATGGATAAGCTTGATGCGCTCCCTGCCAAAGCTATTGTCGATCTCTTTAAGGAGGGCTTCTAATCCCGCCGGGCTGCTGCAGTCATAACCGGCAGCATAGGCGTGGCAGGTGTCAAAACAGATTCCGACCCGCTCACTTTGGTTGATCATCTTTAGTATTTCGTTTAATTCATTAAAATCCCTTCCCAATTCGGTCCCCTGCCCGGACATTGTTTCCAGGAGCACGGTTACCCGGCTTTCATCCCGGCCGAGGACCTGATTCAGTATCATGCCCACCCGTTCCAGGCCTTGCTCTGCTGAGCTCGTGGTATATGAACCGGGATGCATGACCAGATAATCAGCCCCGATTTGCGCGGAGCGCTCCAGGTCTTCCGCGATTATGCTTCGGGCCAGATCGTACAGGCCGGGATCTGCTGCCGCCGGATTGCAGATGTAAGTGACATGCACCGCCAGGGGGCGGATGCGGTGCTTTGCCAGAGCCGCTTTGAAGTAGGCCACTTCGCTGTCTTTTAATTGACGGGCTTTGCTGCCGCGGGGATTGCGCAGGAAGATCTGCAGGCATTCCAGATTCATTGCCACGGCTTCGTCGGCGGTGTGTTTTAAGCCCTTGCCGATTCCCAGGTGAGCCCCGATCGAAGACATTGTTTTCACTCCTTGTTTTCAACTTAGTATTTACGGCATCACAGCCCTTAAACCGTTCAGCCCCTGTGGTTTAAGGTTTAGATCTGCCATGGTTTTGTCAAAAGGCGTTTTGAATGTGATTGATGGCGGGTGATGACTCTATAAGTATAGCGATCACATCGAAGCGGATATTTCGGCAGGGTCTGTTCAAACCGGCCAGGTAACACAAAGCGGTTTTTTTAATATGCTCTTTTTTACGGCGGGTGACAGCCTCCTCAGGGGAGCCGTAGCTGGTGCAGCGCCGTGTTTTGACTTCGACAAAGACCAGCTCACCGCGGTCGGAGCAGATAATATCGACTTCCCCGTAGGGGGTGCGATAATTGCGTTCCACGATGCAATAGCCCTTTTTCTCCAGGTATTTTACGGCCAGATCTTCACCCATTTTTCCCAGAGGATTTGCCATAATAGTCACCACCGTCAATAACGCTGGTCAATGCGATATATGAAGGCCAATATCTCCGCCACCACCTGGTATAGCTCGGGCGGTATCTCCTCATAGATCTGCAAAGCCATGAGATATTTTATCAGGACTTGATTCTCCTGAACAGGGATGTTGTGTTCTGCTGCCAGGGCTTTAATACGCTCGGCAATCAAGCCTTGACCTTTGGCTACCACCACCGGCGCCTGGTCTCGGTCCTGATCATAGGATAAGGCCACTGCCCTGGCCGGGGGATCTTGTTCTTTCATCTCAGACTCCTGGAATGTTATCAAAAGGTCGTTCTCTTCTAGCACCAGTCCTTCTAGACCTTAATGTCAACTTTAGACCGCCAGCCCGGGCCATGATTTTCCGGGGGGCGGGGTACTATTTTTAGGCTCTGGGCGGGCTCTCCGGGAGGGCTGACCTTCATGCCGCAGTCTCTCACCGTATAGCCCAGGTTTTCAAGTGCTCGATAAAGTTCCGGCAGATAAAGCTGCAAGATATCATAACTGGCTTGACTTTCAACCACACTGCGGATTTCCATAAATCTGGACTTATGCCAGGTTACATGAAACAAAACCGCTCCAAGTGCGGGAGTGTCCAATGACACCGCTACATTGATCTGCTCTTGCTCCCTTAATCCGGACTGGCCGGGTTCACCGCTGATGTGGATTTCACAGCGCCGTCTTTCTTCTCCTATCTGCACCGGCAAGGCGAAATAGCACTGGGGGGCTTCCTCCGTCACAGCGGGAGTGGGGAGGTTGATTACTTGCTGTCCCATGATTTCGCGGCTTAAAGCCTCAAGTCTGCTCAGCACCGCGGAGCCGGGGCGATAAATCCCGGATTTTCCAGCCTCATTCATCATATCTTCCGCCACCAGCAACCCCCGCAGCATCTCGGGCTGAGAGCGGACCATATCCTCCAGGCGGGAAGACAAGGCCGGAGCCGGAGCACCGATTTCAAGGCGGTAGGCATTCAATTGCTGGCGTATTAAGATTAGCAGTTGCTTTAAGATATCCCCGGACGCCGCCGGCGGATGAGCAGCGGCGCTGTTTACAGGCATGTAGGGCTTGTCGCCGGCCGGGTGGCTTGACGGGCTGCTTATGAGGGCTTGCTCCTGCTTGGGCATTGCAGCCGCAGTAGTGTGGGCCGGTTTTATCCCTGCTTGAGGAAGATTGTCCGCCCTGTTCTGCGGCTGAGGCGCCTCTTCAGCCGGATAATCGGTCGAGACCAGCCGCAGCACGTCCTGTATCAGGGTGATGACATCAGAACCCGGACTGCTATACCGGGCCAGCGACTGCAGGACAGCCGGGTGCTGGGGAAGATTGCGGGCCAGCTGAAAAGCGGCCAGGTTGATATTCTCCGGGGTGGCTTCGCCCAACATGGCGGTGCTTCTATTCATCATATCCAGGTTGTGGCGATTAATGCCCAGATTGTAGCTTAGGAGCTGTCTGGCCATTTGAGCCTCTTTGGCCTGCGGCGAAATCCCGATTTCCATCAGCCGCTCCGCAATAGTCCGGTCTTCAATTTGCTGAATGCCAGCCGGGGTCATGATTTTCAGGCGGACCCGGCCTGCTTCGGCCTGGTCTACCATCAGGAACAGATTTTGCCCCACCTCCACCGGAACCCGGGCAGACGCCTCGATCATCCGCCCTTTCAAGGCCAACAATACCGTGCCATCCGTATGTATGGCTTTCACCAGGCCTTGCAGGAGTTCGCCCTGATGAAATACCAAGGCCTTGTCCGCAGGCAATGAGGCGATATCAAGAATCGTCCTGTTCAAATAGAGCGGGTTGTTGTACATCGCTTCCTCCTGCGAACCATGATTTAATGGGATCGAAACTCCTTCGATGTATTTCACAGGGCCCCAGACGACATAAGGCCTCTATATGCTCGCGGGTGGCATACCCTTTGTGCTTGGCCAGGCCATAGCCGGGATAAAGCTGGTTGAAGCCCTCCATGGCCATATCCCTTTCAACCTTGGCCAGAATAGAGGCGCAGGCGATGGAGGCGCTAAGGCTGTCACCTTTAACCAATGGCAGCTGTTCGATTTCTATACTATTGAGGCGCAGGGCATCAATAAGCAGGAAATCCGGCCGGGGTGACAGGTGTTTGATGCAATGGCACATGGCCTCACGGGTAGCGTTTAGTATATTGACTTCATCCAGGCGGGACGGATATACACTGGCAACCGTCCAGGCTATAGCCTGCTGTTTTATCTCCGCAGCCAGACGACTGCGCTTTACAGCGGAGAGCTGCTTGGAATCGTCGATGCCGGCCAGGAAGAAACGGGGCGGGAGAATCACGGCCGCAGCCACCACCGGCCCTGCCAATGGCCCGCGCCCGACCTCGTCTATGCCGGCAATAATCTGATGGCCAGCCCGGTAAGCCTGGCGCTCATATTTCATCATTGCTGAAATGCGCCGTTTTTCATTTTTTAAATTTTCATGATTCAAGAACTCTGGCCCCTCTGTTTTGGTTTGACCTGTTCCCGGTAGATCATATAAGCTGTCATCTGTCCCTCCAGGATGGCGCTTTTAAAGCCCCTGACCCTCAGGGCGTCTCCGATGACGTGGACTGAAGACATCAGCCGCCGGGCCTGGTGGTAAAGCTGATTGACCGGTTTATACCCGGTGGCCAGTATTACCCGCTGTGCGGGTATTTCTCTCTGGTTTTGGGCTGAATCGACGGTCACAACCCCTTGCGAGTTAATATTCAGCACTTTATGCCTGACCAGAAGCGTGACCCCGCCCGCCTCCAGGCGGTTCAAAAGATCGCGGCGGTTTTTCTTTTCCATATCGGCTGCTACCCTGGGACGTCCTTCCAGAATAGTGATGCGGTTGCCGAATTGCAGCAGATAATCGGCCACTTCGCAGCCGTTGCTGCCCCCGCCGATGACTACCACTTCATTCTCGCTGACAGGAATTCTTCCGTCCAGAACATCCTCCAGGTTCAAGCACTCTTCAATTCCAGGCAGAGTAGGTATCTGGGGGCGTGAACCGGTGGCAATAATCAGGTGGTCGGGCCGCCTGGTTTGGAGGTCGGTCAGCTGATACTGGCAATCATAGAATTGGTTTATCCCACTGGCTTTAAGGCGGTTAGTGAGGAATTTGTGATAGTCTTTGATTCGTTCCTTATGCGGCGGCGTAGAGGCATACCTCAACAGGCCGCCGGGATGTGAAGACTTTTCAAACAGGCTGACCTCAAAACCCATGTTGTCAAGGGTCAAGGCAGCCTGAATCCCTGCCGGCCCTGCGCCTATAATATCAACCTTCGATTTTACCGGAACCTTGGCCAAGCGGGAATGGTATTGCTTTTCCCTCCCCGTTGCCGGGTTGACCGTACAGCTAACCGGCATCCCCGCAAAGTGTAGATTTATGCAGCCGTTGCAGCGTATACAGGGTCTGATATTTCCGCATTTGCCCCGCTGCGCCTTCAACGGCCAGCTGGGATCAGCCAACAGGCTGCGTCCCAGAAATACCAAATCAGAACGCCCCTCAGCGACGACCTTTTCCGCAAAATCCGGGTTGTAAATCATGCCGCCGGTTATGACCGGAATCTGCACCATCTGTTTTACTTTCTCCGCCAAATATACCCGCCAGCCTTCAGGATAAGAAGCTGGTTCGATACTGGTCAGACCGGATTCATAAGTGCCGCAAGTGCAGTTTATCAGGCCGGCCCCCTGGTTTTCGAGTTCTCTGGCGATGATTATACTCTGTTCCGGCTGCAGCCCGCCGGGAGTGAAATCGTCGATGTTTAAGCGCACCGAGACGGCCAAACCATTGTTCTGGCTTTTTATCCCGTTGATAACCTCCAGGAGTATGCGCATACGGTTTTCTAAACAGCCCCCGTATTCGTCTTGACGCGTGTTCCTGGGCGACAGGAATTCATTTAAAAGGTAACCGTGCGCGGCATGCAGCTCCACCCCGTCAAATCCAGCCTGACGGGCATATTCGGCGGCCTGGATGAACTGGGCTATAATATGTTTGATTTCGCGAAGGCTTAATTCGCGTGGAATTTCCCGGCTGGGGGTTAAACCCTGCCGGGTAGGGGCCACCGGCGGTACCCCCGTGATCTGGCTCGAGGTCTGCCGGCCGGCGTGGAATAATTGTATAAAAGCCTTACAGTCGTATTTCTTTATGGCCCTGGCCAGGCTGGTTAATCCCGGTATGCAGCCGGCATTGTCGATGTGTATTTGCCCCGCGCCTTCCTTTCCGGTAGGAACATCTACACAGCTGGCTTCTACAATGATTAGCCCCGCTCCCCCCCTGGCCCTGGCTTCATAATATTTGATCACATTTTCATTGACCTTGCCGGATTGGTCGGCGTAGCCCACTAACATGGGGCCCATCACAACCCGGTTTTTTAGTGTTATGTTGCCGATTTGCAGTTCAGAAAAAAGATAAGGATAGCTACCCATTACAAACTCCTCCCCCTAAAGCCAATTTAATTATCTAGCGGCTTTATAATTTTTATATCATGCTTTTCTCTCTTCACACCTTCAGTTCCTTCTCAATAGAGTCGACAAAGAAAGAATTTCCTTAATATTTCACGAAACTGCCCGGAAAATAATCCTTTTGCAGTCACTTCACCATTATAGTTCTTAGCCAGGCCGTCAGTTGCCCCGGGCAATAATATCCGGACGGCAACAAGGGGCGAACCCGGTTCGCCCCTTGTTGATTCTTTACAGAAATCCTGGCAATCAGCTTATCATTAGAAACCAGTATCTGGCTTCAGGTCAATTAACCGTCACACTGAAGACGCGTTCACCTACCAGAACCCCGTCCCAGGAAGTGATGCGGATAGTGTAAGTCCCCGGGGCGATACCGGCTGTACTCCAGAAGTATTGGAAACTGGAGCCGGTGCAGCGGAACTTTTGGATCCCGTTTATATACATTCCCATGGCTTCAACCTTAACATCGTCAGTGGAGCTGGAAGCGATCTCTATGGTCTGTCCCCGGGTGATCACCATACCTGGTGCAGGGGTGCTGACCAAGACCACCGGCGCTTTTCCTGCCGGAGCAGGCGTGGTGGTGGGTGGCGGAGTTACCACGCCACTGCCGCTTCCGCTAACAGTAATGGTGGCCGGAAGGCTATACGCGGTGCCGGCGCTGTTAACAGCATAAGATTTTACCGTGTATGTACCGGGGGTTAAACCTCCCAGATAATACTGATAAGGCATGTTGGCGCTGATACTGCCAAAGAAACGGATCTGTTTCTCGGTTCCACCGGTGGGGGCATAATAGAAGCCGTACTCGGTGATGGTACTGTCGCCATTGGATAATACTGTGCCCATTAAGGTAGCAGAGCCAGACACGACATTGGTCACCTTGACATCCAGGCTGGCCTGGTTGCCGGTTTTCGACGAGCCTACCCGGACCGTATCGCCATAGCTGGTCCCGGAGGAATTGCGGGCATAAGCCTTGACATAATAGGTCTGCCCAGCCTTGGGATCATCAAATTCATAACTGAAGGTACGGTCTTCGTCAATCTTTGTTCCCACATTCACCTTATTGGAGGGATTATTATCAGTACCCCAGTAGAATCCGTATTCCTTGATATCGGAGTCCCCCCGGTCATCTACGATTCCGTAGAAAAGGAAATAGTCAACGCCTACCAGCGGAGTCTTGGTGGTGACATCAGGCTTATCGCTGTCTCTTCCCCCGCCTTCGTCCTCATCGGTGTAAAAATATTCAATATCCCCATAGTCAGTGCCTTTAGAGTTCTTGGCATAGGCCTGATAATAATACCGGGTGTCTTCGTCCAGGTCTTCCAGCTCATATTCAAATTCGTCGCCTTCATCGATATCGGTCCTACCGACCCGTATCTTTTCCATGTCGTTTTTATCTTCACCGTAGTAGAAGCCATATTCGGTGATATCATAGCCGCCGTCGTCATCAATACTGCCGTATATGGTGACATTCACACCATCTAAATCATAATCCTCGGTTATTACCGTCGGATAACTCCCACTCCCGCCTTCGGTTTTAAAGCTCCTGACGCTGCTGTAACCGGTTCCTGCAGAACTCCTGGCATAGGCCCGGAAGTAATAGGTGGTGCCTTCATCGAGCTCATCATCAACATATAAGCGTTTGGAGAAGTCCCTGCCTTCGCTGATACTGCTGCCGACCTTGACCTTGTCCATATCATCTTCGTCTTCACCGTAATAGAACCCGTATTCGGTAATATCATCTCCGCCATCATCATCGACGACGCCCTCCAGGATAACATAATCATCTTCTACCTCAGCAAAGTATGCACTCACATCGGGTTTTGCAGCAGCTAAAGCCACACCCGCACCGGAAGATAAAGTCCACAATAAAAATGCGCAGCTCAGTAAGGCGGCGATTCCTGCTTGGCGTAACTTCCTCATGAAGCCAGCCCTCCTTTTTTAATTTATAAAACGATGTTTTCACAATTATACATTGATGGTATTTCTGTAGCAATCCGGATAAAGACGGGTAAAAAGCCACCAAGTAAGCCTCCTTTCTCTTTTCACCCTCTTCTGCATATATTTGTAATTACGTGTAAACTGTTGTAATGCTTTCACTGAGACTGACGCAAAAGGCGCAGGCATGGGCACAGTCTGTCA
>NZ_DIPG01000141.1:25822-26793 GCF_002426325.1 Syntrophomonas sp. UBA5494
TGGTAGGTCGGCGGTTTGGTTTCGCCGCTGCACCTGGATATATCCAGATCGAAGTCCACGTTGTTCTTGACATCTTCCGCGCTGAATCCGGGATGTACAGTATCCAGGTACATGACGCCGCTGTCGTCGAATCTGAATATGGCCATGTCGGTAATGCAGGCGGTGGGTCCGCCATAGCAGTACTTGCCATAGACTTGACTTTTAGGCACATATTCCGTATCGGGCCAGTTCCTCACCATCCAGCCCGGTGAGGTCACATATTCCAGGCGCTCACTGAAGCGGCGTTTTTCCTGCACCATGATCAAAACCGTTCTGCGAGCGAAGGAAAGGATGTCGGCATTGCCGCCGCTGCCGGTGAAGCGCTGCTTGGGACTGGCATGGGTGCCGACATAGGTAGTATTGAGGCTGCCGTACTTGTCGATCTCCGCGCCTCCTAAAAAGCCCAGATCAACATATCCGGCATGAAGCTGACCATAGAAGGTTTCAAACAAACCGCCGGCTTTGGCAGCTTGATAGGCGCAGCGGGCATCGCCCACGGAGGTAGGCAGGTCAATCGGCCTGCCGTCAATGCTGCCGGCTTCATAGATGCATGCAGCATTGGGCGCATGTTCATTCTGGGCCAAAGCGATGGCCAGCATGGGAAGACCTGTTCCTGCAAATACGACGTCGCCATCCCGGACTTCCCTGGCAGCCGCGGCAGCCAGCAGGTCTATGGGTTTGAATTCCCCGACTTTTGCGTATTCAGTGCTTGCAGTCATTTATCTCGTCCCCCTTTTCACCCTGCTGGAATAGCCGGTTGCCTGACTGGCTCTTAAGGTCTCCAGGCGTTTTACACCAAGCTTTTCGAGGTATTCCCAGTGGTCGTTTACCCCAAAAATCCACTCTTCTGCAAATTTGTCAAAGCCGTCCTGTTTCTTGGTGTTGGAGTTGAAGCTCCTGAGGAAATCGGCATCTGTGTCATAATAGTACTG
>NZ_DIPG01000028.1:0-8619 GCF_002426325.1 Syntrophomonas sp. UBA5494
CCGGCGCATTACTTGTTGTAAGCCATGACCGCTATTTCCTCGATGAGGTGGTCGATAAAATATGGGAACTTCAAAACGGCACGATTACCGAGTATTGGGGCAACTATTCTGATTATCTTCGTCAGCAAGAGGAGGAACGCCGGAGTCAGGCTGCCAAATATGAACAGTATGTTGAGGAACGTGACCGGCTGACACGAGCTGCTGAGGGTAAGCGCAAGCAGGCCCGCAGGATAGATCAGAAGGCCAAGGGTGCTGCTAAGCCAAACAGTTCTGAAAGCGGTGGGCGTCTGGGGCATCAAAAGTCCATGGGAAGCAAGCAAAAAACCCTTCACAAGGCGGCCAAGTCTATGGAACAAAGGGCTGCCGCCCTTGAAGATGTGGAAGCTCCAGCAAGCATCGCCAGGATCCGTTTTCGGCAGACTGAGGCCTTGGCCCTCCATAACCCATATCCGATTAGAGGTACAGAAATAAGTAAGCTGTATGGAGATAAAGTATTGTTTGAAAACACATCTTTCCACATCCCCCTGGGAGCCAAAGTGGCACTGACCGGCGGTAATGGTACTGGAAAAACGACTTTGATGCAAATGATCTTAAACCAGGAAGAGGGGATCGAGGTTTCTCCCAAGGCTGTGATAGGTCATTTTGCCCAAAATGGTTATAAGTGCAACTGCAATCTAGAAGTGCTGGAATTCTTGCGGGAGGAGTGCGACTACAGCATCTCCGAAATCCGTTCCGTTTTGGCTTCAATGGGTTTCGGACCCAATGATGTCGGTAAAAAGTTACCTGTTTTGAGCGGTGGCGAAATCATTAAACTGCTATTGGCCAAAATGCTGTTGGGTCGCTACAATATCCTGCTAATGGATGAACCCGGTAACTTTTTAGACCTGCCCGGCCTGGAGGCTTTAGAAGCGCTGATGAAAGGCTATGCTGGAACGATCGTGTTTATCACCCACGACAAACGGCTGCTTGATAATGTGGCGGATGTGGTTTATGAAATAAAAGACAGAAGGTTGAATCGTATACGGCAAAGGTGAAGGTATTTTTTATTTAATAAGAAACGGCAACGTGGCCGTCAGTCAGGTTATTGTGGCTTGGCTGACGGCTTCCTGTTTATCCTGCAGATACGCGCTATAATCCCGTCAATATTTGCATTCGGGGAGGATAATGGATATGGGGAATAGAACATTTTTTAAACCGCATTATAGACAATGACAGACAAAAACTGCGGGATGACAATAATATGAGTATTCGGGGGTATAGGAATGAATTACGAGGAGATCATGCAGGAGATAAAGTCGAATCTTAGCGGAGATGCGGAAATCGATATAATATATCTTCAGGAGCAATTGCGGAAATACAAAGAACATGAATTATCGGAGGAACTGGCCTGGGGCATCGGGCGGCTGATATTTGAGGCGCTCCCCGAAGACCAGAAGGCGGCCTTGAGCGACATGCTGGCAACCAACACCCAGGTCCTGGGGGTGGTGCTGGAAGAGGCCCAGAATGAAATCGCGCAGAACAACTACGAGGGTGGCCTGAGCCTTTTGGAGAGCCTGGTGGAGAAGATAGACGCCACCGCGCCCAAGTTCGAATCGGACGGCCAATATGAGTACCTGTGTTTCGACAATCGGCTGGAGGAGATCCTCTATGGCAAGCTCTACAATACCGAAAAAGAAGTCCGTCTTGTCCCCCAGGAATATGCCGACACCTACCTGGTCTACGGCAACCTGCTCCTGGAGATGGGACGACCCAAAGAAGCCCGCAAAGCCCTGTTGAAGTCGAACCGCTGGAATCCCATCAAGGTGGAGACCCTTGTCGAACTGGGAGAGATCTATAAGCAGAACCAGCAGTTGAAAAGATACCTGGAAATAAACCTCAAAGCACTCAATCAGGCTTACACCGCCAGGAACCTGGCCCGCTGCTACCGCAACCTGGGCTATTATTACGTGGAGAAAGAGAATTATGAGCTGGCCACTGCCTTGTACGCATTTAGCGTCAGGTTTGACAAGGATAATCAGATCCCTGAGGCAGCCCTAAAATATATCCAGCATAAGATGGGGCGGAGGTTGGCCTTGCCCAGTTTTCAGAAATGCGCAGAGCTGTTCGCCAATCACGGTATACAATTCGGGGCTAACGATTTGGTCTTGAGTATCGCCATTTCCCTGGGTCATCAGGCCCGGGAAGCCCAGTCCTTTGATGAAGCCCGATATTATTACTCCCTGGCCTACGAACTGACTGAGAATCCTCAAGTCAAAGGATGGATCGACGCCCTGCCGGTCGGGGAGCCCAACTAAGGAAATTCATGGCTGTGATGAGTGAAGCCCTGGATTGTCAAGGCAGCAGGTTTGCGCTGACCGTCAAAAACCCCTGCTAAAATAAAATTAGCAGGGGTTTGGATCTGAATAGGCTGATAATGCGAGGTGAATGATTATCGCCCTTGTTCCAGGCGTTGAATACGTTCTTCCAGGCCGGGATGGCTGGCAAAAAGTTGCCGCAGCCCATGTTTCTTTTCTCCGCTGATTTTAAAAGTAGCAAAAGCCTCTTGTTGATTGTCTACCATGTCGACTGATCTCTGGAGGGACTGTAAAGCCTGAATCATCTTGTGTTTGCCGGCCAGCAATGCCCCTCCTTGATCAGCAGCAAACTCCCGGCGACGAGAAAACGCCATCACCGCGATACTGCCCAGGATGGAGAATAGAATTTGGAAGATGATAATGCTGAGAAAGTGGGCGATGCCTCTGGCTTCTTCTTTAACAAACATAGACACGGTATACGCGACGATGCGGGACAGGAAGACCACAAACGTGTTGATTACTCCCTGGATGAGAGTCATAGTGACCATGTCTCCGTTGGCGATATGAGCAACTTCATGGGCTAATACGCCTTCTAGCGAATCGGCGTTCATGCGATCGCACAAGCCCTGAGAGACTGCGACCAGCGAATTATTTTTGGAAGGCCCTGTTGCAAAAGCATTTACTTCACCAGACGGATAGATACCGACCTCAGGCATTTTTTGCAGGCCTGCTTTGCGGGCCAGACCATGAACCATATTAAGCAGTTGCTGTTCCCGAGCGCTATGGTATTTGTCCGGATCGATTACTTGAACATGCATCATCTGCTTGGCCATCCATTTGGATAAAAAGAGCGAGATGAATGCTCCGCTGAAGCCGATTACAGCCGCAAAGATCAACAAACTGTAATAATCAATCCCATTGGCGGTAACATAACGATTAACCCCTAAAACTGAGGTAACAATGACGATGGTAGTCAGTACCAAGAGGTTAACCAGAAGAAAGATCCCGATTCTTTTCATGTTTAGCCTCCTTTGTTTAGTATAGGTAACAGCTTAACATGATTTTTCTAACGCAAAAAGTGTTTTTGCAATTTTTATTTTATATGTTTGGCCGTGCTGGTTATGGGACAAGAGTATTGCGCAAAGCCATAGAAGTAGCCAAAGAATAGATCCGATATGATCATCTCTCCTGAACGGCTCCCGCCATCATCCTAAGCTGAAGGGATGTGCCGATTATCTCTCTTGTGAAGCGGTGTTCGCTGCCTTGAAGGCAAAATTGCCAGCATTGCCTCTCAGGGCAGCCATATCGTTTTCAATTATGGGTCCTTACGTCATACCGATCCACCGGAAATCAGTTATAATGGAAAATAGCAGCAGATTAGGTCGCAGAAATAATACCTACTGACCTTTAAATCATCGATAGGCTTTTCATATGGGATTACACATTAAAGTGGGGAATCATCTGTGTTTCAGATCACAAAGCACCAGCTTTCTTTTGTGCGCAGGGAGAGCAGGCCGGCGGATAATATCAAGATAGCCCTGGTTCAAGAGCTATATCCTAAACGGATCATCGGCAGAACAGCGGGGCAGGGGATATATGCGGGCCGGTTTGATCACAGCCAGGAACCGGAGGAAATGCGCAGCGATGTGCGCTCCCTTCTGGAACGGATCCCGGATACGGCGGATATGGGACTGATTTCTGAACATCCTGGGAATAAAGTGTCTTTGGATATCTTTCAGGAGCAGGCCGACAGCCGTCAGCAAATCATCATTACGCGTCTGGGCCATTATTTACATGCCGGGAGTGGTGCCGCCACCAATTCAGCGGCGGTATTTACTCCGGGAAATGACCCGGTCATCATTGATCAGATTTCTTTCTCGGAGGAAGACCTCAAATTTTACGCTGAAGGAAAGCTCCAGCGGGGTAAAGAAGTCCATATATTTTTCACCCCGATAGGAAATATCGGCATTATTAGCTGTCATGATTATACCAACGCTGATATTTTATATGAAATTGCCCGACATGATCTGGAAATTCTGGTCGTATCCTGCTTTAACCCGGCAACCCGCCTGTTTATCCAGTACGCCCTGGCTGATATTCATCGCTTATCCTGTTTTGTGATTATATCGAATATTGCCAATTATGGAGGCAGCGGAGTTTTTGCCCCATTTCGCTATAACGGCCCCAAAAAGGCCTCCCTGTCCCTAGGCGGGGCGGTTGCCTATACGCAAGGGGAAAGCAGCGCTTTTCTGGAGGTTGACCTTCCTCTTGCCGAGCTGCGAATGCTCCGCCAGAAAGAACGTCAGGGCCGCAATCCGGCGGACAACAGATGCCCCTGGACCCCGATACAGCCCAGTGAAGAATACTCGATGGACGGACATCCCCACTATAAGCAGGAATTGGGTAAACCCGACTACCTGGTTAACGTTGATCTTGCGGAATCGGGTTATGTTCCCAACCATGATCAAGATGCCTTAAACATAGGTGTTGCCCAATTGAAATGCATGAGCGAGGATGATTATCTCAATCATTTCTATTGTATTTCCTGCTCGCCGAATGCCCCCCGCTTCATAAAAGAAATTCAGGGATACTTGGAGTTCCTGGCCGGAAAATTGGAATTATCCGGGCAAAAACTTGATTTTTTGATCTTTCCCGAAGTATTCCTTCCCCTGACCATGGAGGCCGATATAAGGGAATTCTCCCGGAGATTCAATACCATTGTTATTGGCGGGGTTGAATACGACCCCCAGCCTGTAACCCTGGAATCCCCGGAAATGGCCCAGGGTTCAAACCGCTGTTTTATTTATGTGCCCGTCAAGACCGGAGAAGTAAAGCGTTTCCAATACAATAAAATGACCCGATCGCAGTATGATGCCCGTCTTCCTGAAACAGTAAACGGCAAGCCCGCCAATTTTATCATGGATAAAGGCAGCCAGCTCATGCGTTTCTCATATGGCATGCATTGGTCTTTTGGACTGTTGATTTGTTATGATTACAGTCATTTCGATATCGTCTATAAGATTAACCGGGGCGATTCTTGCCATATGCCCCTGGATATGCTCTTCATCGTGGCCAACAACCCTGACAGCCAGCTTTATGAGCGCTGTTGCATAGCCGACAGCCATCGCTACTATCAGTATATTGTCATGTCCAACGTGGCCCAATTCGGTGGCAGCGGCGTATTCGGCCCCATAAGGACCCCGGGCTTCAGACAGACATTGCTGGGCGCCGGCGTGGGAGCGGAAGGAATATCCATAGCTACAGTGAATCTGGCCAATCTGCAGGCCGCCAGAAAAGCTGCCAAAATCGTCCCGGAGAGCAGCTTTCAGCGCAAGCCCGGCATTTTTCAGATGACAAACCCAAGCTGGCAGGAGTGATAGAAGCGGCGCTTTCCGGCCCGTGCAGGCAAAAGCCGCTGTATCCGATGCAAAATCAAACCCGGTTTAAGGTCTTTCGGGCACAGGGTTATCCTGCATCTGAGTACCGGTTTGATGTACAGCTTTGCCGGGACTGCGCAATAGTGAGGTTGCTACCGCGCCCAGGCATATAAAGAAGGACAGCCAGAAGGTCCGGCGCAGTCCGTCCAGGAAACTGCTGATAACTATCCCTTCAGAGCCGACCTGGGTATGGGTCAGCAATGCCTGCATGGCTTCAGACGACATGCTGGAACTTATCAAGGCCAGGCCTATGGCCATGCTGATCAATGAGCCGGCGTTGTTCAACATGGTTCTGGTGGCGGCGGCGATGCCGCGCCGTTGAGGAGGAACTGCCTGCATGATGGCATTACTGTTGGGAGAGAAAAACAATCCCGAACCCAGGCCGGTGAGAACCATACACAATATTATCACTCCCATGCGAGAATCAAACTCCAGTTGTGTTAAACCCAATACGCCCGCGGCGGCGACAGTCAGACCCAGTGTGCTCAGCCCCGGGGAACCGTATTTATCCGAAAGACGTCCGCTGATGGGGGCGCTGATCATCATGGCCAGAGCAAACGGCACCAGCATAAAAGCCGTCTGCAGCGGCGGTATGCTCCAGATGACCTGAAAAAAGAATACCATCAGAAACGGAACCGCGCCCCGGGCGATGCCGTTTAAAAGGTTGCAGGCATAGGCGGCGGCCAAGTGGCGTTGTTTAAACAGAACCGGATCCAGCATGGGCTGCTCAACCCGGTTTTCTACATAGATGAAGGCGCCCATCATGAGAATGCCCCCAATTATCCCGCCTATTATTAAAGGTGAAAGCCAGCCGACCCCATCGCCAAAAGAAAGGGCCACCAGGATCATGCTCAGGCTGACGGTGAACAGCATGGTTCCGGACCAGTCAAAACGCTGCCCTTCAGGGAGTTTCACTATTTCTTTGAGCTGCGCCCACGCCCAGATGGTACCGATAATACCCAGCGGAAAATTGAAGAAAAATATCCAGCGCCAATTCCAGGAGGCCAGTAAACCGCCCACTATTGGGCCGATCGCGCTCCCGACCGAAAATACCATGAGTATGATCCCCAGAGCGAAACCCAGTTGTGAAGGCGGAAAAGCGTCGGCAACGATGGCGGTACTGGTTGCCAGCATTAGTGCGCCGCCTATAGACTGTATGAAGCGTGCTGCCACCAGCTGTCCGCCGCTGCTGACTATCCCGCACAACAGAGAAGAACAGGCAAATACCGCAAAACCGATCACATACAGTTTTTTGCGCCCAATCATATCCGCTACCCTTCCTATAGACGGCACCAGGATGGTCATGGACAGCATGTAGATCATCATGGTCCACATTATAGTGGCCAAAGAAGAATGCAGGTCTCTGGATATCACCGGTAGGGCGACCATCAGGGTATTGGCGTTGAGGCTGGATAATAAAGTGCCCAGGGTTGTGCAGGACAGAGCCAGCCATTTGTAGTTATCCTTATTGGGACTCATGGTGATATCTCCTTAATTATTTTTTGCGAACAGAATCATGCAGCCAATCATAAAGGCCTTCCAGACAGGAGTGCAGCTGAGCGGTATCGACATTGCCCTGACTTCCCAGGGCGGCTTTCAGCTTGGCGATGCGGTAATTTAAAACCTCGTCTACCAGGGCTTTGCCCTGCGGGGTGAGCTTTAAATAGACCACCCGCCGGTCGGTTTCATCCCGGTAACGATTGACCAGGCCGTTTTCCACCAACCCGTCTACCAGCCCTGTAATGGTGGCCGGGGCCAGGTACATCTGGCGATGCAGATCGCCGATGGTCATGGGTTTTTCCAGGCTCAAGCGCCTGAGTACCCAAAAACGGGGCATTGACAGGCCTTTGTCAGCCAGGTAGCATTTGGTGATCTGGTTGAGTATCTGGTTGAGAGACCAGAAGAGGTGCTCCAGGTCGTTGATGACATGATTGTTGTCTGACATTTATTTTGCCTCCCGAATATTTAGGAAACCAAACTAAAATATATACTCCTAAATATATACTTATTGATAAAAAATGTCAAGAATCGACATAATGTCATGGTGATGTTTACAGGGCGGACTACTATGCTGCCCGGTTGTGTTGTCGCAGCGGCAGGAAGTGGGTAAACGCTAAGGGGCAGATAACCCGCAACAGCTATCTGCCCCTAAATCGCTATTATATAGTTTGGCCTCTAAAAATGAGATGGGTTTCTAAATAGAACTTAGTCAGAGCCTGATTTCATTGACCCTGAGCCAATGCGCTGATGTCAGGAGATGTTACCCTTACAGCATCAAAGTCAGGTGCAGCGGAGGCGTCATTGATTCTGGTTGATGTCACCCTCATTTCATATGTGCAGCAGCCAGGACAGGCCCGGTCACAGTAAGTCACTGTAAACGGAGTCTCTTCTCTCCAATCCGCAATGATTTTCCCTGCAACCGGAATGAACTCAACCAACCTCTGGAATGTCCATGTTCTTAATATATCTTCGACTCCATTGCATTTTCTTACTAATGTAAAGGTCAGTATCAATTCAAAGCTTCTTTGCGGTTCCGGAGTCTCCAGTGCGACATCGAAGAATACCAGACTGGAAAACTCAATTTTAACAGTCGGCCTGCATAGGCAGGTGGTATCCACTGTAACCCTGTCTAAGACTACAGTTACAGGTTCTGTTTGGTTGGGATCAAATATGGCCGCCTGAGGACTTGTTCCACATTCCAATATTATCCCTTGAGGTTTAGGATGTTTGGCGAAAATGCATGAATCTGAATCCGCCTTGCCCGGAACGCAATGGGGAATATATTTCCAGTGAGCTGGATAGACCATTAATACGCTTCCTCCTTTCATGAAACACATTCTATCTTTTAACAAATACAAATATGGTTTAATCCATGCTATGCGCTGCTT
>NZ_DIPG01000028.1:8826-18396 GCF_002426325.1 Syntrophomonas sp. UBA5494
AACATTTCCGGGCAAATGATTCAATATTGACCATATTTATTATAAGATAGAAAAAGAAGGAAAATCAGGCCCGTCTTTTACATCACTGTTTGCAGGTTTACCTTCCATTAAAAAACATCAAGGAGGAAAGGTTATGAAGAGAACCCTGTTATTGTTGTCCGGACTTTTGATTTTGATGGTTTGGCTTCTGCCCGCTGGCGGCCTGTCATCGCAGGCTCAGGCAGCAGATGACCCCAATGTGACTATTATTCTGCAGGTAGGTCAGCCGAATTCATCGGTAAATGGGGTTGACCAGGAAATAGACCCTGGCATGGGTACTGCACCGGTAATCGTGAACGGCCGCACATTTGTCCCGATACGCTCCATTATCGAGTCCATGGGTGGTACAATAAGCTGGAACGGCCAGGAGCAAAAAGTGTCAATTTCGCTTAATAACAATATAATTGAACTCACTATCGGCAGTCTGCAGGCCTCAGTCAACGGAGACACTAAAACCCTGGAAGCGGCTCCGTTTATTTCGTCAACAGGCCGGACCATGCTGCCCTTGCGGTTTATCACCGAAAATCTGGGTTCTGAAGTTGCCTGGGACGGCCCTACGCAAACCATAACTATTGAATACGGCCCCGACAACATAACTCCTCCTCCTGCGGCAGTGGAAACCGCCGACTTCTCCGGCACCTGGGACATGGTCGTCAATGATGAAGATATGGGAGACATGAAGCTGGTCTTAACCCAAGACGGTACCGCTGTCAGCGGTTATTTCGGATATGACAGCGAATCCGGGAAGGCTTTTGCCGGTACTGTTGCCGGCAATACCTTGAGCGGGAAATTTTCCACCACCAACCCGGTATCGGAATGGGAATTTACTGTGACCATGGCTGCTGACGGGAATAGCTTCACCGGCATGGAATATTACAGCAGTCCTGCTTGGGCGGTTTCCGGGGTAAGAAACTAAGAGCGGAACCGGTATTCGCCGAGGCAGATAAACTGCTCACACCTTTAAAGCAGCCTGAAATGAGTTGTAAAGTGATACGGGGCAGATAACATGATTCGGGTATTCGTATACGGCACCTTGATGAGAGGCGGACATTATCACCAACAATTTCTCACAGGGCACAAGTTCCTGGGCAATGGCGTTATTTCGGGTTACGCCCTTTACGGCCTGGGGAGCTATCCCGGTGTAGTTCCCGAAAAGGGGGAGCAGGTCCGGGGAGAGGTATACGGCATAGACTGGAAGACCTTACATAAGATCGATATCCTGGAGGACAATGGATCACTTTATAACCGCAAGCGGGTCAGGGTAGTGATGGCAGACGGCAGGACCACCCGGGCTTATGTCTACGTCTGGAACGGTCCGGTCAGGCTGGAAGACAGGGTGGCTTATGAGGATCAGCCCTGGAGTGGATAACGCAGAGCGCAAAACAGAACAAGCATGGCTAAAGCCAGCAGATCCCCTGGAGGAGCTGCTGGCTTTTCATGATTGTCGGGTTGCTTACGCTTAAACTAAATCTGTTTGGTCAACAGGTTGTAGAGCACCTGTGCCGTCTGGGCCCGGGGGTGGTTGCGTCCGGCTTGAGCTGCTGGCTGCTGCCAGTTATGACTCCGGCTTCAACCAGGGCCATGCCAAATAAATAATACACTTTGTGACAAAATATGGTGTCATTTCAGGGTTTCCGCTGGTAAGCATCAATACGGATAACTGAAAATAAGTAATAATAAATGCCAAAAAACCAGTCATATTGAGTTAAACTAGATATAACCCGGCATAATGCTGTCATTCTAAGGCATATTCATGGATAGTGCGATGATTAGTCTGGGCAGATGGAAAATAAGAAGTAAAGGCTTTTAGGATATAAGGAGTTTTGCATGGAAGCAACCCAAACCGATAGCTCAAGTTTGATGCCAACCGGGGACCGCCTTATCATAGTCGGTTCGGGCAATGTTGCCTTTAACCTTTATAAATTCGCGTTGATCCTGGGATACAACATAACCATGATAGACGATAATCCCGAGATGCTGAACAGAGAAAGGTTTCCGGAGGCCGGTAATCTGCTCGTCGGGGACATCGTGCAGCTGCTCAAGCAATACCCCATCACTCCTGCTACCAGCATCGTACTGTTAAGCCACCACCATGAATTCGATAAAGACGCCCTGGTGGCGGTTATCGATTCCCCGGCCCGTTATATCGGAATCATGGGCAATAAACGGAAGGTCACCGCATATTTCAGCGCTCTGGAGACACTGGGGACCGACAGGCGGTTGATCGAGCGGGTGCACATACCCATCGGCCTCGATCTGGGAGGGCAGCTGGCGGCAGAAATAGCCCTGGCGGCAATGGCCGAGATTCAGGCCGTAAAATATAAACGTACCGGGGGATTTGTCGCCGTCAAGCAAGCCAGTTCGGAGAACGAAAAACGCGATAAGTTGTTTTAATGTTTTTGAATAATATTGAGCAGTTGATGAGCCAATGACAATGCAAGCGCCAGTTCGGCGCAGCAGTATGTATGTGATTCAAGCAATTTTCTGAAGCTGCAGGTTATCGGCTGGCCCTCTGACCGGAATCTTTTTCATAGTATTTGATTGCTTTGCACCTCAGGCTTCTTCAATAGCCGTTCTTTCCCGGACATCGTTTTTCAGCAATTTGTAGAACACGGTAGCCACAGGTACGCCCAGGAGGATGCCCAGCGGACCCGCCAGGCCTCCTCCCACGATGGCTGCCAGGAGGACCCAGATGCCCGGGAGCCCCAGGCTGTCGCCCACCACCCGGGGATAGATGAGATTGTTTTCCAACTGCTGCAGGATGATTAGAAACACCAGAAACCACAAGGCCTGTGGCGGTGAAACCATGAGCAAGACCAGAAAAGCTATAAAACCGCCGACATAGGTGCCGACAATGGGCACCAGGGCGGTGATGCCGATAAGGGTGCCGATCATTAAGGGATACTCGAATCCGAAAATGACCATGCCGATAAAGGTAAGCACCCCCAGAATAACCGCTTCTGCCAGCTGCCCGTAGACATATTTGTCAAAGCTGTCCACGGTGACCCGGTAGAGGTACAGTGCCTTGCCGTATATTGCGGGGGGCAGATAAGCCTGGGCTACAGCCCTGCAATTGACCAGGATTTTCTCCCGGCCGCTCAGAAGGTAAATGGAGAAGATCACCGCCAGGAGCAGGTTGGCAAGAAAACCGAATACTCCGGCGGTGACGCCGATGATCCCTGCCAACAGGCCGCCCAGATTGCTGGTGAACTGGTTCAAGAAGGCATACAGGCGATCCACCAGTTCGGACAGGTCGATATGGGCGATCTGCAGCAGTTTGGCGGCCTGGTTGAGTAAGCTCTGCGTATTTTCCAGATAGGATTCGATGTTGGCGGCGAACAGGCGAACGCTCTCGATCAATTGGGGGATAATGAAGAGCATCAGAATAATTATAACGAGCAAAGCCAGAAAATAGGTTTTGAGCACCGCCAATCCCCGGGTCAAGCCGGGGCTGCTGTTTTTCAGGAACATTTTCCGCATAAGCATCTCTATATACTGGCATGGTTTGTGAAGTACAAAGGCGATGGCTATGCCGATGAACAGAGATTTAAACAAAGCCGCAAACCGTCCCAGAGCCTTGATTATGGGGCCGAAATTGATTACCACCAGTATCAGGACGGCAGCGTAGGTTATTAACAGTATCAGGTCTTTTCTGGTCTTTATGTTGATCGGAACCCACTCCTTTTTTGTGTTGCTGGGCATATGTATACATTCCTTATTTTCCCACAAAAACTTGTTCTTTAACACAACAATCAGAACGGCTCCGGCGAAGTTGCTGCATCGCTGCCGTACCTCAAAGGCCTTAAGATTCTATTGCCGATTTTTTAATTCAATACTCTGCATTCAGCCGTCCAGGTTTATGACTATATAATGATTATTATCAACCAATAAAAAACCGTTTTCTAGGCTTACTGCCGGAAAACGGTTTTCGTATGTATTGAGGATTTGCTGGGTTCCCTTTGTTAAGTAAGAGTTAGGCTAACCCCGGTTGTTTTTGTCCTCTTGCACTGGCGCCTGGCCCATATGGCGCCGCAGACGCGTCATCAGCTTAAGCATAGAACAGACATCTGATTTGAATTTGTGGTGTCAAATCGTTTTGGTGTTTATCGCCCGGCACTGCTTTAAGCCGTGGCGCCGGGCAGGAGATTATCCGGGTCAACCTCGGTATTATCTGGCAAAAACATGCCGCCCGATGGTCTTGATAAGAGGCCGGGACCAAACCCATTTACTGGTAGCCGTGGCCGGATTCCAATAATAAATTGCTCCTCCGGTGGGGTCCCATCCGCGCAGGGCAGCTTCAGCAGCCTGGTAAGAAATGGCGTCGGGTTTCAGGTAAAACTGGCCATCGCTCACTGCGGTGAATGCGCCCGGTTGGAAAATGACCTCACTCAGCGACTGCCCAAACTTCTTGGAGTCCAAACGGTTTAAAGCCACTGCAGCCACCGCAACCTTGCCTTCATAGGACTCACCCCGGGCCTCTCCATAGATGAGGCGGGCAAGATTTTCAATGTCGCGGCCGGAAAACGATAAGAATCTGGAGGGGGCGGGGGTTGATACCGCTTGAGTGGGGCTGGCTAAGGTGCTTACAGGTTTGCTGACCTCTCTAATGATGGCATTGGCGGTCGCTTTTCCAACCACTCCATCAGCCTCAAGGCCGCTTTGGGCCTGAAATCGTTTTACTGCAGCCAAAGTCTGGAGCCCGAATATACCGTCAATACTGCCCGGGCTAAAACCCAGATAGGACAAATCCCGTTGTAGCTGCTGCACATCATAACCTTGCGAGTACGGCACCAGGACCCTGTCCCCCAAATAAGCTGCCTGGGCGCCTTGCGGCGGAATAACCGCTGAAAGCAGAGAAAATGTCAAGATCATGATGATGCTTTTCGTGCGCTTTCGAATAAGATCTACCTCCTCTGATTGCGTAAAAAATCTAAGTTTTCATCTCAAAATCACACATTAGCTATTGTTTTTACAATTATAAAAACCTATGCATCATACTGCAAAGCTTGTAAACCTGCTAAATTTCGGACATCTTGGATTATGACCCAATAACCTTGAGGACTCACAGGGATGTCCATAATTACTACGCATCCCTCACCCATGGTAAGTTGTAGCAAAGCGGGGGTGATTTTTTGTAACAGGATGTCGGTTGTGTAATTGCATGATTATGGCAAGCAGGTATTGTGATTAATCAGTATTATAGAATTGGTTGTCTATAATAATAGTAAATATGTGTATCGAGGCGCTTGATATGTTGTTATATAATTAATGCAAAAAAATATGTTTATATTGCTTTGTATTTTGATGCCTAAGGAGGAAAAGATCAATTGATACCGCATAGCAGCAGCATTGAAGAAGTTCTGCGGCAGACGGAGGTTGGACAGGAGCAGGGCTTGAGCACCACGGAGGCTTCACGCCGCCTGGAGGAGTACGGCCCCAACCAGCTCAAGGCCAAACCAAAGCGAAGCCTTTTGCAGCGCTTCTTAGACCAGTTCAAAGATGTTATGATCATCATTTTGATCATCGCTGCGGCGGTATCATTTGTGGTGTCCATATATGAAGGTGAAGGGTTTTTTGAACCGGTTCTGATCTTGCTTATCGTAGTGCTCAATGCCATTATGGGAGTGGTGCAGGAGAGCAAGGCCGAGCAGGCCCTGGAGGCTTTGCAAAAGCTTTCCGCCCCTCATGCCCGGGTGATCCGCGCCGGCAAAGAGACTATCATTGAAGCCTCCCAATTAGTACCCGGCGATATCATTAAATTGGAAGCCGGCGACTATATCCCGGCCGATGCCAGGATCATTGAAAGCGCCAGCCTTAAATCCGAGGAGGCGGCTTTAACCGGGGAATCGGTGCCCGCTGAGAAGGATGCTCGGGCGGAAGTGGCTGCCAACGCCCCGCTGGGGGATAGATTTAATATGCTTTACGCGGGGTGCAGCATTACCTACGGAACCGGAAAGGCCGTGGTCACCGCCACCGGCATGCAAACTGAAATGGGCAAGATCGCCGACCTCCTGGAGTCCGAGGCCGACGGGGAGACCCCTTTGCAGCATAAACTGCATCTTCTGGGCAGATACCTGGGATTTCTGGCCCTGGCGGTGTGCGCCATCATATTCGCGATCGGCCTGTGGGACGGAATGCCTATCATGGAGATATTCATGATCGCAGTAGCCCTGGCCGTTTCAGCCATCCCTGAAGGACTCCCGGCCATTGTGACCATTGTCCTGGCTATCGGAGTGCAGCGCATGGCCAAACGCAACGCCATTATCAGAAGGTTGTCAGCCGTGGAAACCCTGGGCAGCGCCTCAGTAATCTGCTCGGACAAAACCGGCACCCTGACCCAGAATCAGATGACCCTGGTCAAAGCCTTTGCTGCGGAGAATTCTATAATAGAAGATATCAGCGCAAACAACTCCGCTCCCGTTAAGAAACTGCTGCGGTACGCGGCCTTGTGTTCCGACGGGGTGGTCGAATTTGAGGACGGGGAGGAAAAGCATATTGGCGACCCCACCGAGACCTCTATTATCATGGCCGCCTATAAAAACGGCATGCCCAAAGAGGAATTGAACCGTCTCTACCCCCGCCTGGCAGTTCTGCCCTTCGACTCTGACCGCAAGTTGATGAGCACGGTCAATGTCATTGATGGGCAGAATGTAGTAATCGTCAAAGGCGCCTTCGACGTGCTGGCGGGGCGGTGTATCTCCGGACAGGTGGAAGCCGGCCGGAGCTATACCGAGGAACTCAGCCGCCAGGCTCTGCGGGTCTTGGCAGTAGCCTGCAAAATAATTAAAACCGTACCGGATACTCCCACCACAGAAGAACTGGAAAATGATCTTCATTTCATGGGCCTGGTGGGTATGATCGACCCGCCCCGGCCTGAAGCCCGGGATGCGGTAGCGGTATGCCGGAGTGCTGGAATCAAGCCGGTCATGATCACCGGCGACCATGTGGTCACCGCTTCGGCTATCGCCAGGGAGCTGGGCATTTTGAAGCCGGGGGATGACGCCGTCACCGGTTGTGATCTGACTGCGATGTCAGAAGATGAACTCAATCAAAGGGTTTCTCATATATCGGTCTATGCCAGGGTTGCGCCCGAGGATAAGATCCGCATCGTCCGGGCCTGGCAGAGGCAGGGAAAAGTGGTTTCCATGACCGGGGACGGGGTCAATGACGCCCCGGCTTTGAAAGCTGCCGATATCGGCTGCGCTATGGGCATCACCGGCACCGACGTGGCCAAGGGCGCCTCTGACATGGTGTTAACCGACGATAACTTCGCCACTATTGTGGATGCGGTGCGCGAGGGCCGCTGCATATATGACAATATCAGAAAAACCGTGGGCTTCTTGCTGGGAACCAATATCGGTGAAGTTTTAACCGTATTCATCGCTATGCTGCTGTGGCAGGCTTCGCCGCTCCTGGCGGTGCACCTCTTGTGGATCAACCTGGTCACCGACAGCTTGCCGGCTGTAGCCTTGGGCATGGAGGCGGTTGAAAACGATGTCATGCAGCGCAGGCCCAAACCCAAAAATGAGAGCATATTTGCCCAGGGGATGGGAGTGCGGGTCATCCTGCAGGGGGTGATGTTTGCGGTTTTGACTCTGATCGGGTTTAACGCCGGCTGGAACAGCCACGGGGAGATAGAAGCCGGCCGCACCATGGCATTTCTGGTCTTAGCCCTGGCCCAGGTCTTTCATGCGTTCAACATGCGCTCCAACCACTCGCTGTTTTCGATCGGGTTTTTCTCCAACAAATATCTCAATGGCGCCGCCGTGATTTCCATTGCCCTGATCGGAGTGGTTGCCTTTATACCGGCTGTGGCCTCTGCCTTCGGATTGGTTCTGCTGTCTGCCGCCTCATACCTTCTGGCATTGGGTCTGGCCCTGATCCCTATCGCGGTTTTGGAATTTTCCAAAGCTTTTGGGCTGGTGAAGCATCAAACCGCCGACGCATAAAGCGGCTTATCTGGCGGGAAACGAGCCGGTCGGCACCGGTGTTGACAGCTATTTCGGGGAGACAGGCTGCGGCCCGGAGAATATGATCTCTGCTGTCCTCATTCTCAGCGGCAATACAAAAATTGCACTACACTTGAATGTTTGACTGCAATAATTGCGTAATGATGATATAGCCTGAAGCTTTTCTCGATTTATCACCGCAGGGCTTCCGGGGAAACCGGGTGGGGTGCGGCTATCTTTACGAACTTTATGATATAGTTTTACTAACAAGGTTAGAAAGGGGAGGTATCAGTTGAATCGCTGGCCAGGAATCATTGTCATTCTGCTTATACTGCTCTTAACCGGTTCACTGATCGGATGCGGTTCCGCCAAGTCGCAAGACCTGGTCCGGAATGAGCGTGCCGAGATGGCGAAAGACAGCGCCCCCGGCAGCCCGGAAACAGCGCCGCAGTCTGATTCGGCCTTAGAATCGGCTGGCATGGAGCGTAAAATAATACAAAATGCCAACCTCGACATTAAGGTTGAGGATGTTTCTCAAACCGTAGACCGGATTACCGCCTTATGCACCGAAAATGGAGGCTATACCGTCAATAGCCGTTTGTACAGAGATGATCAAAGGGTTTCCTCGCAGCTGTCCATAAAGGTCCCGCAGGAGAAGCTGAACGACATTATCTCCTCCATCTCCCAGTTGGGAGAAGTGACCGACAAAGTCATATCTACCCGGGATGTTACCGAGGAATACTATGATGCCGAGGCGCGTCTGAAGGTGCTGAAGGCCAAGGAAGAACGCCTGGTGGGCTTATTGGGCAAAGCGGCCAGTATCAACGATATCATCAGCATCGAAAATGAACTGGGCAAAACCCGCGCCGAGATTGAGGTTCTGGCCGGGCGCCTCAAATACCTTGCCAATGCCACCGAATACAGCCTCATCGAGATAGAGCTTGTGCAAGCCGTCCCCGGCGCCGTAAAAGCGCCTCAGGGAACCATGGGCAAGGCTATGCAGGGATTGGTGTCCAGTGTCAACGGGTTAATCAATTTTGCCAGCCACAGCGTAGTGGCATTGTTCATTATCCTGCCCTGGGCCTTGGTGTTGTTCTTGGCGTTCCTGCTGTTGCGCTATATTTATGGAAAACAGCGTGCCAGACGTACCAGGGAAAAAGAATTATAAAAACCTGGTTTAGCCCAGATATAGATATAATAAACCAAACCAGGTCCTAATTTGATATGAAGTAAGGGATTTTTGTTCTTGACAATTCAACAATGCTTTACTATTCTAACATATAGAGGCAAATATCAATTCTAAACACGACAAAACTTAACAAAACTTAATATTACGGTGGCTGACAGGGAAACCATCGGTTGCTCTTTAAGAGACCAATATTTAAGTGCTGTACGTGTTACATATAGCATATTTAATATTGGTTTTATTGTTTTTACAGAGAGAGATTAAATATTCTGCAGAACATAAAAGCGTCATTGCATAGAGATTTTAAATACTCTGCAGAAACAAAAGCGTTGTTGCATAATATTGATAAGGGAGTTTGGGGGTAATATTATGTCAACTCAATTCAAATTGGTAGAT
>NZ_DIPG01000074.1:0-6589 GCF_002426325.1 Syntrophomonas sp. UBA5494
CTGGAAGAGCTTTTGATGAGCGCAGAATATATACTATCAGCGGGAAACAGTCAGGTTATCCTTTGTGAGCGAGGAATTCGCACCTTCGAGACCGCCACCCGAAACACATTGGATTTGTCGGCCATTCCACTGCTGAAAAAGAAATCCCATCTTCCGGTTATTGTGGACCCCAGCCATGCGGCAGGTATAAGGGGTCTGGTAGCCCCTCTGGCTAGGGCTGCGGTCGCGGCAGGGGCTGACGGCTTGATGATTGAGACCCACAACGATCCGGCCCGGGCCCTGTGCGATGGCGCCCAATCTCTCGATCTGCTTCAATTTGGCGAATTAATGAAGGACTTAAAACGCCGCATCGCTTTTGAGGGGAAAACCGGCGGTGCTTCGTTGATGAAAACAGGCCGTACTGTGTAGTCTTGGATCCTGCTGAAACTTGTGGCTGTATCCTGAAGAAAACTTAAGTTTGTAATTACCGGACTTTTCATCCTTGACCCCAATTGGATTGTGCATATCTGAGCAGGAAATGTTACAAAATAGGAATATTGGAACTCTGTACTATTTGGCAAGAGGACCTTATATGAACCAACCTGCAAACCAGATTATTCGCCGTCCCAAAATTAATATGACCTCCTACAGTCTAAATAGTTTTCACCTCAGGAAACCCTGGGTTATCGCCTGGTGGTCATTGACCTTCCCCGGATTCGGGCATATGGCCTGCGGAAGCATGGCCAAAGGGATCTTCGTATTTGCTGGAGAAGCCATTATAAACCAAATGGCACACATTAACCTGGCCATTTTATATAGCTTTACCGGTGAATTTGCAAAAGCCAAAGAAGTCCTGGATACGCAATGGATGCTGCTGTACTGCGGAATACTGGTTTTCTCTATTTGGGATAGTTATCGTCTCGCTGTAGAGTTCAACAAGTTTTCTGTATTAGCTGACAGGGAAAACGCCAGAATTACTCCTGTTAATCTTGGCGTGGCATCGATGAACGGTCTGGAGAAAAGAAATCCCCGGGTGGCTATGGCATGGTCTTTGTTGATCCCGGGTATTGGCCAGCTGCATACTGCCGAAACGATAAAAGCGGTATTTCTCATGGCGGTGTCAGCTGCTGTCATTGTTAAATCCAATGCCCTGATCGCTGTCGGTTACACTGCGGTCGGCGATTTTCAACAGGCCAAAACCGTCCTGGACTGGCAGCTATTTATTAATATCCCTTCATTCTATGGTTTTGCCGCCTGGGATGCTTATGTTAATGCCATTGAAATCAATAAGCTTTTTGATATGGAACAGGCCCAGTACTGGCGCAGCCAGTTTCAAAATGCTGCCGCCAGGAAGCCGCTGCCCAGGCAAGGAGGCTGAAGTCTTGTTTATCGTCGCTTCATTTAACTACTCACTGTACACCGAGCTGGCTGTTACAGAACTGCTGGAAAAAGGCTTAAAGAACGAGCAGATATTAGCCTTTCCGATGGAACTGAGCGAAGAACCCCGGGAGATTTTTGACACTATTCACCATTCCGATGGTATCAGCATGACCGATGCAGGGTTTATCCTGGGTACTGCTTTTATGACGCTTGGTGTCATATACGGCTTTATATGGGAATGGGGTCCCATCATTTGGGGCCTTATAGGTTTAGCAGCCGGTTTTTTGCTGGGATGCCTGCTGGACTACCTGTGGGGAAAAATGAAGCGATTTACATGCCGGTCCAAAGCAATCACAGAAGTCATTATTATGGTTGATTGTCAGGAGAATCAGGTGGAGATGGTTAAGAAGACCTTGCGGGGGCATCTCGCTTTAGGAATGTCCATGATACCGTAGCAATCTGCAGAAGGTCAACATAGTGGACTTCGGTATTGCCAAAAAAGTTAAATAGGAGACTAGATGTTTGCAGTAAAGGTTTTATCCGGCAACGTTGTTTCAGGCCTCAAGTCAATACTGAATTTAGCGGTTATAATATTTGCTTATTCACTTTAAACTGTTTGAAAGGCAGTTAAAATTTCTGTAATCCAAGCTGTTTTCAAGCAGTACATTTTGCATAACAAAAAAGCCCATAAGTGCCGGCAATGCAGGAAAATGATTCCATAAATTGTCGGCCTATTTATTGCAATGCACTTCTAAAGTTATTGACATATGTCATTAACCGGTTCATAATGTAATTGTAAGCGACATATGTCATAAACCAAAAGGAGGTGTGTGTTATGCCGGGAGGAGACAGAACCGGCCCGATGGGACTTGGAGCGAAGACAGGCAGAGGCTTGGGCCTATGTAGTGGGGCGAAAGCTGTGGAAGGCGGTCCCGCCTTGGGAAAAGGATTGGGATGTAGGCGCGGCCTGCGTCAGCGCACGGGCAGACGATTGAATTGTAGTTATATTGCGGCAAAGAACTATAAAGAACTGCTGCAGGAACAAAAATGTGTTCTGCAAAACCGGTTAGAAGCTATTGATAGGTATATGGAGACCATGTAGCGAGCAGCGGGAATACCAGAGGAAACTCTGGTTAATTCCTGCGTTAATCGAGGTGAATGATATGCCAAGACCGCGGAAATGGAGAAAAGTATGTTGTCTGCCGCAAAGCAATCGCTTTGGGCCTCTGGACTGCACGGCCAAGGCGGCGGGATTTATTAATATGGGTGTGGACGAGTATGAGACCATCAGGCTTATCGACTTGGAAGGATTAACCCAGGAAGAATGCGCCGGCCAGATGAATATTGCCCGCACCACCGTTCAGGGTATTTACAATGAAGCCAGAAAGAAACTGGCGGATTCTCTGGTGAATGGCAAGGTTTTGTTTATCGGGGGCGGGGAATACCGCTTATGCGACGGTTTGGGCGAGGCTTGCGGAAGGGGCGGCTGCCACAGACACCGCTGTGGCAAAGGGTTTGTCAGTGTTGATAGCGAGGAGGAAAGCCAATGAAAATTGCCATACCGGTAGAAGACCAATGCATCCCTGCCAGTGTTTGCGCTTCCTTTGGACGTGCTCCATATTTTTTGATCTATGATACTGAGGATCAAGAAAGCCGTTTTGTCGGCAATCAGGCAGCGTCAAGCCAAGGTGGCGCCGGGATAAAGGCAGCTCAGGCAATAGTCGACAGCCGTATCCAGGCTTTGCTTACCCCGCGCTGCGGCGAAAACGCCGCCGAGGTAATTAGAGCGGCCGGTATCAAGATATATAAGACTGCGGGTACCTCTGTGACAAGCAATATCAATGACTTTAATAACGGCAGACTTGAGGAATTGACCGAAATCCATTCCGGATTTCACGGCCGTGGAGGCGAATAGCATGAAGATTGCTGTGCTAAGCGGCAAAGGCGGCACAGGCAAAACCCTGCTGTCAGTCAATCTGGCTGCGGCAGCGGAATCATCCACCTATATTGATTGCGATGTAGAAGAACCTAATGGTCTGTTGTTTTTCAAGCCTCAAGTTCTTGAAACTGAAGACATTGCGGTTAAGGTTCCTTCAGCAAAAGGGCGAATTTGCATCGGATGCCGCATCTGTGTTGATTTCTGTAAGTTCAATGCCCTGGCGCATGTCAACGGCAGATTGAAAGTGTTCGAAAATATTTGCCATTCTTGCGGGGGATGTCTCTTACTCTGCCCGGAGCATATCCTGACGGAAAAAGACAAGGTTATCGGCAAAGTCCTGAGGGGTATTGCGGATAATGTTGCCGTCCATACCGGGGTGTTAAATATCGGCGAACCATCTGGAATCCCTATTATCAAGAGGATGTTGAGCAATAGTGAGCTCGTGCACACCGATCCTATATTCATCGACTGCCCGCCCGGCAGCGCCTGTACCGTCATGGAAAGCATCAAAGAGGCGGATTATTGCATCCTGGTGGCAGAGCCCACATTATTCGGCGTTCACAACTTAAATATGGTGTATGAGCTGGTAAAGCTGTTCGGTAAACCGCATGGGGCGGTCTTAAATAAATGCCTGGAAACTGTAAATCCTTCGGAAATATTCTGCGAAGATAAAAACATTTCCATATTAGGCAAGCTTCCCTTCGATCGGGAACTTGCCACACTAAATTCCAACGCCCTGATAGCGGCTAGAGTCAGTGCCAAGTATCGGGCTCTGTTCTCATCATTGCTGCGGATAGTGAAGAGGGAGGCTGCGCTATGAAACAGCTCTTAATCCTTAGCGGGAAAGGGGGTACGGGCAAGACTACCATCGCCGGCGCGTTTATCAAGCTGTCCGCTGCCAGAGCTTATGCCGACTGCGATGTTGACGCACCCAATTTACATCTGGTCATGCATCACCCTTCTGAACCCGAAAGAAGCGATTACTGCGGATTGCCCAAAGCAGTCATTGATGCAGGTCTGTGTATTCGCTGCGACCTGTGCCGGCTGCATTGCCGCTTTGATGCCATAATCGCTGAAGCGGATTACAGAGTGGACCATTACGCCTGCGAAGGCTGCGGAGTTTGTCAGGTGCTCTGCCCATACGGGGCAGTATCGCTCCGGCCGGCAGTGGCCGGAGAACTGAGGCTGTATCAAAATGACGCCTTATTTTCCACCGCCCAGCTTAGAATGGGAAACGGCGCCTCAGGGAAACTGGTCACCGAGGTGAAAAAGCAGTTAAACTCGGCCGGAGTGGATACTGAACTGGCGATTATCGACGGTTCTCCAGGCATTGGATGTCCGGTAATCGCTTCCATGAGCGGGGTCGATATGGTATTGATTGTTGCTGAACCATCATTGTCGGGCATCAGCGATCTGGAACGCATTATTAAAACAGCTTGGGCTTTCCGAACCAAAATGATGGTCTGTGTAAACAAATACGATCAAAATTTGACTAGAACCGAATTTATTGAAAACTATTGCGAAAATACCAATATTCCTTTTGCCGGGCGGATACCGTTTGACGCCGACGCGGCCGAGGCAATAAATACCGGCCAGACCATTGTGGATGTGGACTGCATATCCGGGCGCGCTGTTAAGAGGGTTTATGAGGAGACGATGAGACTGCTCTTTCAAGGCAGTGATTAAATAAAAAACAATATTCAGCCCCAGCAACTTACTAAATTGATGTAAAGGAGTAGATTTAATGAGCGAGAATTGTGATCAGAATTGCGGAAGCTGCAGTGATGAATGTGCCGAGAGGAAAGAACCCGGAACCAACTTTTTGGAGCAGCCCCATGAACTCAGCCATATCAGAAAAGTGATTGGAGTGGTCAGCGGAAAAGGAGGGGTAGGGAAATCCCTGGTCACCTCCATGCTGGCGGCTTGTATGAACCGGAAAGGTTTTAAAACCGCCATACTGGATGCCGATGTAACCGGGCCATCTATACCTAAGGCTTTCGGCATCAAAGAGAAAGCAAGCAGCAATGCCCTGGGCCTGTTGCCAGCCAAAAGCAAGGCCGGAATTGAGATCATGTCTATAAATATGCTGCTGAATGATGAAACCGACCCGGTAGTCTGGAGGGGGCCCATGCTGGCCGGGGCGGTAAAACAATTCTGGACCGATGTGATCTGGTATGATGTCGATTTTATGTTCATCGATATGCCCCCCGGTACCAGCGATGTGCCGCTCACAGTGTTTCAATCCATAGCAGTGGACGGCATTATAATCGTAACTTCACCCCAGGAGCTGGTCTCAATGATCGTATCCAAAGCAGTCAAGATGGCTGAAATGATGAAAATACCCATTATCGGTCTGGTGGAAAACATGTCATATTTCACCTGTCCCGATAATGGTAAGGATTATAAGATTTTCGGCGACAGCCATATCGACGAGATTGCCAGGCAGCATCATCTGAAAGTCCTGGCCAAGCTGCCCATTGATCCAGAGATTTCGGCAGCCTGCGACCAGGGCACGATTGAATTATATGATGCTAAATGGCTGGAAGCTGCGGCAAGAGAATTAGCGGAATTGGAGGGAAGAAAAATGCTAAAAATCGCGGTGGCGAGTGAAAATGGCAAGGTTACGGAGCACTTTGGGCACTGTGAGAGTTTTATGATTTTCGATACTGAGAACAACCAGATCATCGCTTCCGAAACCATCGCCAACCCCGGGCACCGGCCGGGATTTCTGCCCAACTTTCTGAATGACAGAGGGGTCAATGTAATTATCTCCGGGGGCATAGGCAGTGGAGCCATAGATATATTCAATGAAAAAGGGATACAAGTAATCGTAGGGGCTGGCGGTGACGCCAGAGCTGCGGTGACAGCGTATCTCCAAGGCGATTTGATTTCTACCGGATCGGTATGCCAGGAACACCAGCATCATGATGGATGCGGCCATTAACTCAATTATCCTGTAGCACAAAAGCTCTGTTGCCTGAGTGGTGTGCCGCTCGACGATGTGATCGAAGGCAAATCTGTAATTTACTTGATAATTCCAACTCATGTGGGTGGAGGAAAATACCTTTAACACAATATACGGTGAAGATGCGGAGGTTTTTAGATGATCTATGCTTTTAATGGCTACACCCCGGAGATAGGGGAAGGTACTTATGTAAGTGAAACTGCCATCGTTATAGGCAACGTTAAAATAGGCGATAGATGTTATATCGGGCATGGAGCCATATTGCGCGGTGATTATGGCCGGATTGAGATCGGATCGGAAACGGCGGTGGAGGAAGGGGTTATCAT
>NZ_DIPG01000074.1:6876-9185 GCF_002426325.1 Syntrophomonas sp. UBA5494
CCGGATAAAGTGATGGTGGCCGGCAACCCGGCCAGGACCATACGGGAAATAAAAGAGAAAGATCTTAAACTATGGACCTGGGGCAAACAGCTCTATGTTGATCTGGCCGAAAAATACTTGCGGGTAGGAATGCAGAGGATTCATAATTAATCCCCCCGGATTAGAGTACAAATCCCAAAGGAAAACCGGCAAAGATATTCATACCTTTCCCGGTCAATAGAAATAGCTCTTAAGGAGATTCAATTGTTATTGACAGGTTTACCGATTTATTTGCGCACTAATTCGCGCGGATAATTAGTTAATACTACAGGTTCGGCAGCTCCCACTGCAACCGTGTCTTCGATGCGAATACCCCACGAACCGCAGTATAAGCCGCAGTTACCGACAGCAATAACGGTATTGGTCTGCAACGGATCCGGCGCTTTTTCCCCATGGAAGAAGGCATGACCGGGCGGCAGCGGAGCTTCTTCGAAATCGATGCCGGTACCGTGGATAGCCGGTCCAAAAATGTGGTCCTTATGACCGGCCGCTTTGTAAATATCGTGCATGGCGTTCTCCAGTTCGACCATACCGACACCATTACTGCACTTGGCGATGGCCGCCAGTAAGCCCTGCAGGTAGAGGTCATAGACCTCTTGTTGAATTGTGCTTGGTGTACCCGCACATACCATCCGGCAAAGATCAGCACTGTAATTGTTGACTATGGGATGAATATCGATCATCACCAAATCACCTGATTCAATACGTCTGTTGCTAGGCAGGCCGTGGGCTATGTTGGTCCGTGGACCTGCCGCCACATAGCTGCGCCAAAAACCTTCCGCTCCGTGACGACGCATGGCGTATTCAGCTGCACCAGCCACTTCACTTTCAGTAACCCCAGCCGCAACCGCATCGATGGCTGCCTGCATACCGATATCAGCCACCCGGGCTGCTTCCTTCATCAACTCGATCTCAGCTGCTTCTTTTACCAAACGCAATTGTGACAACAGATGAGTGGCATCTTTTGCCGCCACTTGCTCTGGCTTGGCGTGAGGGTGGGTGAGCATACCCTGCATTGACATGGTCAGGAAAGTGTTTTCAATACCCATAGAACCTTTGGAAATCCCGAATTCTTTAAAGTAGTGGGCGATAGAGTGAATCATGCCGACTTCATCCTCAAAACCGACTATCTTATCGAATACTGCCGTTTTCGCTACATCCTCGATATCGGTGGAGGGAACCCCGAGCGCTACGTCACCTCTGGACGTTATCATAGCATAAGAGCATAGCCGGCCGTCTCCAGTCAGGTAAAACATGTTGGAAGGCTTGGTCAGCAATAAAACATCCAGATCATGTTTTGTCATAAGTTCGGCACATTTTTTCACCCTGGCAGAATGAATACTATCAGCCATAACAAGTCCTCCTTATCTCTCCGGTATGATGTATAAGCTGGGTTTGATTAATGGTATTATAGCATCAAAGCGAAACCGGAGGTATCACTGATGGAAACAAACCAGGCGATAGTAAAATCTGTGGATGAATACATTGCGAATTTTCCTGCTGATATTCAAGATATCCTGCAAAAGCTGAGAAAGGTGATAAAAGAGGCAGCACCTGGCGCCACAGAAAAGATAAGCTATCAAATGCCCGCCTATGATTTGTTCGGGAATCTGGTTTATTTTGCGGTCCACAAAAAGCATATCGGGTTTTATCCAACTCCAAGCGCAATCGAGGCATTTAAGAAGGAATTATCAGGATATAAAGGGTCTAAAGGCGCGGTACAGTTTCCTCTGGGCCAACCACTGCCTGATGATCTTATCAAAAGGATAGTGAAGTTCAGAGTTGCTGAAAATGAGGGAAAAGCGGAAGGTAAATTGAAAAAGAAGTAAGCGTATGTGCCCGGGCATAAACCTCATATTAGGATAATCCAAACTTAATCATTTGTTAAAATATCTTATCCAGACATACCTCTTCCTTTCTGGGCATGTGCTCGAGCTGCCCCCGGCAATCTTTTTCAATGATTTTGTCTCCTTCATAATTCTTGTATCCTTAATTAGTATTTCCCTGGCCCTTAGGAGAATTCTTAAAACCATTTGACACCCCTTATAACATATGTTAAATATAACCTATGATGTTCAGGAATTGTAAGGCTGAAACGGAGGATAACATGGCCATCAAATATGCCATCCTGGGCCTGTTAAGCTGGCAGCCCTTTACTGGATATGAATTGAAAAAGGTATTTATGGATTCTACAGTTTTTTATTGGTCAGGCAATAATAATCAGATCTATCGGACTCTGGTTCAGCTGCACAATGAAGGGTTGGTTACTA
>NZ_DIPG01000146.1:0-4560 GCF_002426325.1 Syntrophomonas sp. UBA5494
TCGGTTTCTTTGGCCACCTCTTGGGAGGTCTGGCAGCCGTTAAGGAGCGAGACCATCAGAACCGCCAGGAAGAACCAAACCGTCCATTTCCACCTTTTATTCACAAAAAACCCTCCGCTTCTCTCCATTACCGACCGGCTGGTCGGTATATCAAAATTATACCTTTAAGCTGGTTTTAAATACAACTATTCCAGCTATGGAGAGAGCGGTTTTCTAATTGTCGTAGTGTAAAATGGCAATGGCAGGCCGGGCTGAGTCTGCAGCAGGGCCATGGGCAGAGGGACTGCCGTGCCACAACAGCCAGTATTCATGGCCGTTAACGCTTTCCAGGGGTTGCAGTGACAGCGCAGTTCCTTCGGAGGAGATGTCAAAGGATACGCGCTCCCCGCTTTGGCTGTCAATCAATTCAAAAGCGGACTTAAACTCAGGCCAGCTTGGATCCAGGCCCTGGATTCCAACGGAAACCGGTTGATTTTTGTCAAGGTTATAGTATTCTCCTGCCAGGCGGTAATCAGGATAATACACCGGCCAACGGCTGACTACGTCAGCCCGGGAAAGGTTGACAGTGTGCATTGCTGAGTTTATTCCGCACTCCACACTGAGTTCGTCGAGATTTTGGGTTACACTGTCCCACGCTTCCCAGTACTGATCGCTACGGGCCACCTGCAAATCAATCAGGCACTTCTCTCCCCCGACTGTGATGTAGGCGTGACTGCTGCCTCCAACGGGCCGGGATAACAATAACCAGGCCGCATCCAAAGCCTGATCAGATTTTATTTCCAGATCAGGCTTCACTCCGGCCTGATGCACTTTATTGCCCAAAGGAGAATAGAACTCGGCAATGGTCAGGTGTAATATGTCTCCATTGGAGAGAGTAAAGCTCTGCTGCATAGTGCCTTTGCCATAAGTGTTCTCACCGATCAGCAGCGCCCGCCGGTAATCTTTTAAGGCAGCCGCCAATAATTCCGAGGCACTGGCGCTGTAACCGTCTACCAGCAGGACAACAGGTTCATCGATCATGGTGGATTGAGCCACCACCGGGAGTTCAAGCCAATCATTCTTTTGCTTCAGAGCCACCATATTGTTGACACTCATCAGGTATCCGGCCACCTCGGCGGCGGTAAAAAGGTATCCGCCGCCATTGCCGCGTAAATCCAGTATCCATTGGTCGGTGTCCGGATCCATGGCTCTGATATACTGTTCAAGTTCGATGGCGGTATTGCTGCCAAAGCTATAAACCGCCACATAGCCTACCCGATGCTCCATCTGCAGCCCGCGCACTGACGGGAGGGCCAGAAAAGCCCTTTTCAAACGCATATCAAACTGCCGGGCTTCCCTCATAACGGTGAGCAGTACCTGGCTGCCTTCCTTGCCCTGCAGGCGATCCATAGCCTCCTGCATGGTAAGACCGGCCAATGATTGATTGTTTATGGATATAATCATATCACCTCTCCGTAAACCGGCCAGTTGTGCCGGAGAATCCGGAAGGGTGTCGGTAATCAACACTCCCTGGGGCTGCATTTCCACAAATATGCCTATTCCCGCGAAAGAGCCGTCGAGACTCTGCATAAAACCATTGTACTGATCCATCGTCAGGTAGTCACTGAAAGGATCATTAAGCCCCTCGACCACCGCCTTGGCCGAGGTCCGCTGCAAAATCCCGGGCTCCACCGGGTAAGGGTAGTATTCCTGTATAATATCCACCACTTCCTGACGGACATCTTCGGCGGCCTGCAAAGGCAGGCCGTGACAGACAATGCCCAAGAGGAATACCAGGGTCAACAGCATAGCTTTAAAGTATCTTTTCAATGGAGCCTCCTGTTTGCTTTCTATATTTGTGCAGTTGTCTCACTCTATTCACCACCGGGACGTTCTATTCCTTTAATTCCCAAAAATATAACCGGCCAGAAGCCGGTTAATCTTTCGACTGATTTTAACAAATTTTCTCATTGAACCGTATCGCTGGCTGCGGAAGTTGAGGTTGATCCCATCATCACGCTGAAGGTCCAGGGCTTATCGAAGACCAGTTTCCAGGCTTCATGCTGGAAGGCCAGGGCATCCAACGATTTTTGCTGAGCCTGCAGAGCCAGTTCAGCCGCCTGCACCTCAGTCCTGGTCGCCAGCCCGATCTCATGTTTCAGTTTTTTGATGCGCAGGTCTTCCTGGGCCAGTCTCACTGCTTCCTGCAGCGAAGCATAGCCCTGTTCCATGGTCAAAAGGTTGTTATGCAGGGTGCGGATAAACTGGCTCATCTGTTCTTTGGCATCCTGGGCACTGAGCTTGGCCTTGCTGACATCGACTTCCTTGACTTCATAAGGATCCTGCCCCTGATAAGTGAAATCATATAAATCCAGCTGGGTTTCGGCGATTTTGGCGGCCTGTTCGGCCAGCCAGACCGACGGGCTGGCATTAAGGGTTTTGGCGATCTTTTCATCCATATTTACCGGTTCCAGGGCTTCAAAAGCCGGTTTATCCAATAGTGTGGGACTCTCTCCAGGATCCAGGCCGATCAACTGGTTTAAGGTCAGGAAAGCGTTATCCAGCGATTGCCGGGCGGTGTTCAAGCTGTTTTGAGCGGCCTGATATTGCACTTCGGCAGCGGTTTTGTCGTATTGGCTGATCATACCCTGCTCATAGCTCAGGTAAGCCACGTTCTGCAGCCAGGCGGCCTGATTGAAGGATTTCTGAGCGTATTCCAGCTCCTGCCCGGCCTTGATGACATCGGTATAGGCTTTGTAGGCTGACAGCATGACCTTGTCTTCTTCCATGGTCAGGGTTTTTTGGGCCATGCGATAGTACATATCCGAGGTTACCAAACCGGTATACAATTGACCGGTGGCATAATCGGTCTGGCCGCGAGGCACATAATCCAACTGCTGAGCCAGATTATCGCGCACCTCTTCGCTGCGGTTCACATCATAAGAGGCTTGCCGAATAGACTTGCTGTGGGTAAGAGCCATATCGATCGCTTGTTCTATGGTCAACCCCTGGGGCTGAACAGCTTCGTCCCCGGCAATAGCAGGTGAAATGATACTGCAGATTAGAAAGGCTGCCAGCATCAGTATAATAACCCTTTTCTGCACAAAAACCATCCTTCCTGGCACGATATGTATTCTGATTATAGCCGCAAACCGACCAGCCGGTCAACTCCCGTATACAACCCGGGACCGCGGCATATCGCGCTTTATAACCCCTATTCGGGGCTGTTCACAACTATGGTTACTGAACGTACAACCGGATCCCACTTTACTGCGGCGCCAAAGGCTTCGGCAACCGGGGCAATCGGCAGCATGGTGCGCCCCTGCCAGATCTCCGGAGCCACATCCATATCGGATAAAGTTCCGTTATGAATAAGCGCTCTGCTGCCAATCCAGATTTGCACCTTTTGGTCACCCTTGCTAAGTACCACGCTGCGGGTCTCTCCATCCCATTGAATATTCTGTTCATCTATTCCCAGACTGTAGGCCACATAACGCACCGGCAGATAGGTGCGCCCCTCCTTTATATAAGGCTGTACATCCATCTCCGGCTGCACTTCACCATCGAGGCTGTAAAAGGGACTGTCGATGGTGAAAACCGCCTGCCGCTGAAAAGGTTGAGGTTGCGGATCGGGTTCCGGTTCCGGCACCGGCACAAGTTTATAGGGCACCCGGGCAAACAGGTATCGGCCCCCGCTTATGGTAGAATCCAGAGAATCGATGGTCACCTCGATATCCCCTAAGAAATCATTGACTGCGAAAACCAGCGGGATCTCCAATTGTGAGACAGACTCCGGGTCGGCCGCGGTGACGGTGATCTCGACTGTCCTGGCATTGCGCAATTCCGCCTCCACCGAACAGTTCTGGCATATTATGTCTTCACTTTCGTAGGTGGCCGTGCCGTTCGAATCACGGATCCACTCCACCCCCATGGGCAGCAAGAGTTCAAAAGTTTGGCCGGCTTGGATTCCATTTGGAAAAGCTTCTTCCTCGATGATAGTAAGATCGGTGCGGGGGTAGCCGCGATAATCATCTCCCACCGACACCACCCGGTTAACCGAGTTCCTGGTTGCCGCTTGAGCCATACCTGCCCCGGCGGACAGCATCAACAAGGATATTAGCAGCATAATCATGATATTTTTAATCGGTCTTGTCATAGTGTACCTCCTTCACCCAGGTATACGCTTCTTTTCAGACTTCCTTGCCTTTATATGCATTTTATCTCAACTACTGGTCAACGCGTCCAATTTTTTTTAATTTTTTGAAACCAGGAATGCCGGGTGATATCTCCCCATCCTGTCATATCCGGATGATTCATCTCTGGTAATTGAGAGGATCATGGGCCACATTGTCAAACATAAAAGAGGCCCGGTTGCCCGGGCCTCTCCTGTTTATCAGGTATTGGGTATTAGACTGTGCTGGCGATTAGAGAGTGATGGTTACAGTCTGGGTTGCTGCATCCCAGCCTACTACTGCTCCGAAAGCCTCGGCTACGAAGCGGATGGGCAGGCAGGTGCGGCCGGCAGCGGTGATCTCGGGAGCGGTATCCATGGTGATGACTGCTCCGTTGACCAGCATGGTG
>NZ_DIPG01000062.1:0-661 GCF_002426325.1 Syntrophomonas sp. UBA5494
TTGCGGGAGTTGAAGGTATATGAATTGAGAGGAGGCTATCCCAAAAAGGGGAGCCCCCTCTCATAAAGACTACTGGTTAGCGACGGTGCAGATTACTTCCTGATAGCTGGTTTGTCCTGCCGAGTTGGTCTCCAGGGCGGTAATGTTATGGGGTCCATTGGTCAATGCAGTGGTATCCAGTGCATAGTGGAACCCAGAGTTGCTGTTGTTGTAGTCAGGATAATTTGTCTGCACATCGGGGCGTGGATCTCCTAAGACGGCTTCCCCGATGATTACGCCGTCTACTTTGATTTCTATTTTGGATACCCCCTGGCCGTCCAGATACCAACCAGTTACCTGATAATCGCTTCCTGAGATGACTTCATCTTCAACCGGGGTCTCAATTGCGCCTACCGGAGGAAGTTGGGGATTGGCCGGGCTGGTGGTGAAGGTGACGGTTTCCCCGGGAATCCAGCCCAGGGAATTGTGGGCTAAAGCCCGGTATTGATAGATTGTATTTGGCGTTAAACCGGCCAGGTTAAAGGTAAATGGTTCGACGCCGTAGCTGCCGTCGGCAGCAGTACTATCCAGCCATTCGCTTTGATGTTCGTCCCGGTACTGGAATTTAACCTGGTCGCAATTTTCAATGCCGGCCAGGGTCACTATGGCGCCGTTTAAGGTG
>NZ_DIPG01000062.1:746-2646 GCF_002426325.1 Syntrophomonas sp. UBA5494
ATGGCGCCGTTTAAGGTGGCTCCGGCTACGTTGACATCGGTAGCGGCATTGGTGGCAACAGTGAGAGCGTTGGCGCTGGTGGAAAAACTGAAAACCGTCTCTCCAGTCGTTTTGGCTCCTTCAACGCTTTCCAGCGCTTCTGCTGGAATGGTTACGGTATACCCGGTGCTGACATCAAAATTAGCTGTGGATTGAAGAATCAGGGTCTTGTCCTGAATACTGGCCGTAAAAGGAACCGAGGTGCCGCCGTTCATCAGTGTGATGTTGTTATAACTGCTTCCGGCAGTAATAGGCTGGTTGTATTCCGCTCTGATCACTTTATTAATGGGCACATCTACACTCTCATCAACTGGTTCGGTGTTCATCAGCTTCAGCTTCAGTTCATTGCTCTCGCTGAGGTTGTTGCCGCCGGTGTCATAGCTGTAAGTGCTTTCCAAACCAGTGTTGTAGGTGACCTTAATCAGCCTCCCCAATGCATCATACTCGTAGTGCACAGCCTGAGCGGGAAGAGTCCAGGTCAGCATAAGAAACAAAGATAATGAAAAAAGCAAGGTTGCCTTTTTGAATAAATTCCGAAAATTCATTATATTTCTCCTCTCCCATTTGTGTTCTGTTGGCGACGTTTGGATTCTTAGGGTCTGTAAATAGTTTTGTGCTTTGCTCTTCTTCCGCCCGATCATTTTAAATGAGCCTTGACCTTATCAGGGAAAAAGATTGATAACTGGAGTAGAATTTGACCCCAGTTCTGAACTCGCCCCGTCCATTTCCGAAGGACGTCCTGGGTGGCCATAAATAGCATTTTTAAAAGAGCATCGTCTGTCGGGAAGATGCTTTTTCCTTTGGTTACCTTACGGAGCTGCCGGTGATAACTCTCGATCATATTGGTGGTATAGATGATTTTCCGGATTTCCGGCGGGTATTTGAAAAAGGTGGATATCTCCGCCCAGTTGTTCCGCCAAGATCTCACGATTAGGGGATATTTTTGCCCCCAGATAGCTTCAAACTGGTTTAGTTCTTCACTGGCCGCCGCCTCGGAGGATGCCGTGTAAATGGGCTTTAAGGCAGCGGTGATCTTCTTGACGTCTTTGTAAGAAACATAGCGTATGGAGTTTCGCACCTGGTGGACGATGCACTTTTGAATTTCGGCATCCGGGTAACAGGCGGCTATTGATTCACTAAAGCCGGTCAGGTTGTCCACACTGGCGATAAGGATATCCTGAACCCCACGATTTCTTAATTCGTTTAATACGCTTAGCCAGAACTTAGCCGATTCGTTCTCGCCAATCCAGATGCCTAATACGTCTTTGTTCCCGTCTAAATCGATGCCGATCACCATGTAAGCGGCTTTATTTACAATCTGGCCGTCCTGTTTAACCTTGAAGTGAATAGCGTCCAGGAAGATAATCGCATAGATGTTTTGCAGCGGCCGGTTCTGCCACTCCTTGACCATGGGCATGATTTTATTAGTAATATTAGATATGAGGGCCGGTGAAACTTCAATCCCATAAAGACGCTGCAGATGGTCCTGAATCTCCCGGGTGCTTACCCCTTTGGCGTACAGGGCTATGACTTGGTCCTCGATACCGGTGACATTCTTTTGATGTTTCTTTACGATCAGAGGGTCATGCTCACTATCCCGGTCCCGCGGAATCTGGAGATCGATTTCGCCGTATTCACTACGGACGGTTTTTTCGCTGTGCCCGTTACGCCTATTGGTGGTCTGCTTGTTCTTGGAATCATTCTTTTCGTAGCCCAGGGTAGTATCCAATTCGGCCTCCAGCATTTCCTGGAGAGTTTCGGTAAACAGGTCTTTAAGGACATTCTGGATGTCTTCAACCGTTTTCAGGTCATTCTCTTTGATAAATTGCTTGATCTCTTGTCGTCTTGCACGATAAATAGA
>NZ_DIPG01000018.1:0-2752 GCF_002426325.1 Syntrophomonas sp. UBA5494
ATATAGGTTCGAATGTCCCATATACTGTCCCATTCGGACATACTGATTGTTCCTTATTGTTACACTGGGGGTTTTCTTTGCATCGAATTTGCGGGTTGGTTTGTAAACACATAAAATATTTAGGCATTACAGGAGTGATTCAGAGACGGGACATTTTGTAGGAATACATACTATATGGCTATACTATTTGAACATGATTTTGTGCCTTAATTCATTACACCCACAATTGTTTGAAGAGTTTTGTAACTGAAAATTGTAATCGGTTTTGATTAAAAATTCGAGCGTTAAACGATTAGCCAGTTTAGCCCTTAAATAGTGTTTCCCAGGTCGAAGGACTATGACTGTAATGTCATAACTCCTTTGGCCTGGGAATGGCAAGTTCTCAAATTGATTCAACCCTAAACCCGTCAGTATATTTGGATTTTAGCGTTTAGATATAAAAAGATCATGTAAATGATTCAAGTCATACTACTGTATTCTCCGTATAAGTCTGGAATTTTGGTAATTATTTTGGCTTAAAGATAAATATTATAATCTGTAGACATTGATTTAATGATCGTATGGTTTTCCGCAACACCTTTGGGCAGTCGAGTAAGCAAAACCGGGCAATGAGCTTTATGACTTACATACTGACTGACACTGCCCACAAAAGCCTCTGCGATACCCGTAATCCCTCTACTTCCCATAACAATCAGATCAAATTGGCCATCATCGGCCTCAGAACAGATTACTGGAGCCGGAGCCCCGATCTTTACTTCAAGAGAGGCATTTGTTAATACAGCTTCTTCTCTGATGCGATTGAGTATGGCCTGTCCAGTTTCGACTGATTTTGCGGGTAAAGCCGGTTCAGGTGTGGCGCCATCCTCAACTCCATATTGAAAGAGGTACGGACGCACCACATAAAGCAAAGTGACACTGCCGTCATTCTTACTTGCTATATTTTGGGCAACTTTGGCAGCCATAACCGAACTATCGGAACCATCTACCGGAACAAGTATTTTCTTAAACATACAGACCCTCCTTATCGGTTCAACAGCTTTATTGCAATACCCCGCTAATATATAACCAGCGAATACAGATGATTAAGGGTAATAGCAGGGATATGATTTCAATACCGTAGCAACCTTGTTTTGCTTTCACCTCCCCAAACGAGTATTTCGCTGGTTTACCCTGACCACGAAAGTTATTTACCTAATATTTGTTACAGAGCAATTATTATGCCAGTTATGTTTTTTAAATAAAATTAGGTTAATTTTGAAACACACCCAACCTAATTGATTTGAATTTGTGTAAATGACTTATATCTGGAGTTAATATTTCCATAGGATATGGTTGAGACAGTTACTGTATAGCTCTTTTAGCCCAAGTTGAATCCTTGAGTATGGCCCGACCCACACCGATAAGATCGGCCTGCCCCTCCGCCAGCAGTCTCTCTGCTGCTGAGGCCTCAGTGATCCCTCCAGTCAAGATCACTGGGATCTTAACGACTTCCTTGAGCGCCCTGGACAGAGGGGCGAAAAAGCCCTGCCCACTCAGGCCTGGTACGCTATAACTGCATAAGCCTCCAGAGGTGTCTATAATGTTGACTCCAGCTTTTTCGAACTCTCGGGCCGCCATCCGGCTGTCTTCAATGGTGGTGCCCCCCTCCATGAAGTCCGCAGCCCCAAGCCGAATAAGCAGGAGAAAGTCTTGGCCGCAGGCGTCCCGGACGGCATTGATTATCTCCAGGTGGATACGGATGCGGTTATGAATGTTGCCGCCATACTCATCCATACGCTGATTGGTTAATGGAGATAGGAACTGATTGAGCAGGTAGCCGTGGGCGCTGTGGATCTCCACCCCGTCGAAACCGGCCTTCTTCACCCGGACGGCGGCGTCGCGGAATTTCCCGACCACCGCTGCGATTTCGGTTTGGTTCATTTCACGAGCTATTTCTGTACCGCGTGGGTTAGGTACCGCAGAGGGAGCCAGTCCTTCCGTCCCGGTAACCTCGCTGCTGGCCCGACTGCCGGCATGACTGAGCTGCATTACCGTCTTGCTGCCGTTTCCATGTATGATAGCCGACAGCTCTTTGAACCCGTTGATCAAACCATCCTCAGCGATGGAGATCTGATGGGGGTGGGCTTTACCCTCCGGACTGACATAACTGTGCTCGATTATAATCAGAGAGATATACCCCCCTCGGGACTTCTCTTCATAATAATCCAACAGTTCCTGGCTGACCTGCCCGTCAGGACCGGCTTTGGTGGTAGCCATGGGCGGCATGATCAGACGGTTTTTCAGGGTTAGGTACCCGGTCTCGATCGGTTGTTGTAAAAGCGCCATAGATTTACTCCTCTTTAAATCGTGCCACTATTCTGTTGCAACAATGGCATCAGCAGGGCAACTGTCAGCGCAGGTTCCACAATCGCTGCACAGTTCAGTATCGATGATATATATATCTTCGCCCTCTTTAATAGCTTCCAAGGGGCATTCATCGACACACGCTCCGCAAGCTACACAGTTATCTGTTATTAAATGAGCCACTATTATTTCACCTCCATCACGTTGATTATTCAATGCTTTCCACCATCAGCGCTGTTGGCCGGGTTTAATCACCACTCCCGGGTAGGCAGGGGGACCGTCCCCGTGCCTTTTTGTTAGGACTTTCCTACCATTCCTGGGGCAGTTGGTTGAGCTGGGTCAGGTCGAAGACCGGCCCGTCCAGGCAGATATACTGGCTGCCGATATTGCAGCGGCCGCACTTGCCGAT
>NZ_DIPG01000018.1:2841-3053 GCF_002426325.1 Syntrophomonas sp. UBA5494
CACTTGCCGATGCCGCATTTCATACGCATTTCCAGGGTGGTTACGATCTGTTCGTCCTTAAAACCCAGCTTCTGCAATGACTGCAGGGCGAACTTGATCATGATCGGAGGCCCGCAGGTGACCGAAACCGTGCCTGCCGGGTCCGGGGCCAATTCCTCCACATAAGCCGGCACGAATCCCACATGGCCTTGCCAGGCCTCTTCAGGATTATC
>NZ_DIPG01000110.1:0-4430 GCF_002426325.1 Syntrophomonas sp. UBA5494
AATCCCGCGGTCAAACAGGGGCAGGAGATTTATCATCTCAAAATCCCCGATAGTGCCGAAAATCATAGTCACATTGATCAACAGGCATCCCAAAAAGCCCAGGAGGGCATAGCGTATAATGTTTTCGATCCCCAGAATAACCCCATACATACAGAGCAGAATATAGATAAGGCATATAACCAGGAAGGGTGTTTCTATCAGGAAATATTCCTTAAGATGCAAAGTCATCACATTGGCAGATACTGCGAAGCCTAGGGAAAAGAATGCCGCCAGCATCAGGCCCGCCAACTTGCCCGGCCATTTGCCTATGACTTGTTCCACGATTCCGATTATGGTCAGTTTGGAAAACCTTGAACTGAGGAAGACGATCAACAAGAGCATCAAAGTACCTGCTGCAAAACCGATGGCCATAGCCGTCCAGGCATCCCCTCCCACCCGTCTGGCAGTAACCCCGGCGGTTATGCCGATGGCTTTGGGAAAAAGCAGGTTGGGAATGAGCAGAAAGTATTGCATTCTATCTATTTGCACTTTGGTCATGTTAAGATCGCTCCTTATAGTTTCTCTGCGGGATTTGATTGAGGGTGCTGGAGTCGATGGAGACGTTGACCACTACCTCCACTTCAACTTCCGGGAATGTTTCGGCCCACCGATATTTTAGGTCCTGATTCCACTCCTTCTTGTGCTGCACATGCACGGTACTGCCAAATTTCAGCACATCACTTCTGAACTCCTTTTGAACCTTGCTGACGCTCGAGCGAACCTCTGTAGCGATCTGCTGTTCCGCCAGCCCTTCCAGGGCGCTTTTAAACTCATCCATAGTTAACGAGCTAGAAATGTCTTCTTCGGTGATGTGTCCGGTTCCCGAGATTTCTATAGTAAACTCAGGCATATCCTGGTTGAGCCGGGATTCGATTTTGGCATGTACTGACCTCATCTCCACAGCCACCGCTTTAACACTGTTTTCGGGATGGGGCAGTGAGATTACTGAATTGGGCTCTTCGCCCAAAAACCAGGACAGTCCCCGGGCTTCATCTGCGGAAAGATACCCCAGCATTCTGGTGTTGTGGAAAACCGCCATCCCTGATATCTCGATCTGCTCCACAATATTTTCCGATACATTGGCGAGACCGGCTTCAGTCAGGGCCTGGTTTAAGGTGAGGCGGGAGATCAATATATGATTGTTTTCATCTGAAAAGTCATGAAATACATTGAGCAAATCGCTGGGCAGACCCAGGCCGGTCAGTTTTTGAAATCTGAATACTTCGGTAATGGCCCTGCCCGGGATATTACCCATGCCGGCATTGCTTTTGATAATGTCGCTGGCCTGCAAGGGTGTGATGGCCACCCAGGTTTTCATACGCAGTTCGTAATTATGGGTGAAAAAGTCGATTACCGGGGTGATATCTTCTCTGGCCAGGGATTCTCCCACAACGATTATGTTGTTATGCGCCCACATAATGCGCTGGGAGGAAAAACGCGCGATTTCCCGGATAGCATCAAAAATGGTCCTGCCTTCGGCACTTGCTATCCAGACCTGTGACTCGTTTTTCTCTTTGTCTCCGCCGCCGCTGGAACCTGAGCCTTGGGGATTGGCAACTTGAACCGTTACCCAAAATAGATTGGGATCCCGGGAGGATTTATCGATCCCCACCGCCATAACCAGGCCTATTTCATTGATTTCCCGCATGTCCCAGCAGCCCCCCGGCAACAACAGAGTGATTAATAATACTGAAAGAATTAGCTTGCGCATCATGGCCTGCCTTTTTATTCTGATTAGTTGTTATTACCCGAACTGCCTGGTTGTCTGACGCTGTCTTGAGGCCGGGTGGTCTCGGGACGTTTTTTCATTTCCGTATATGGCGCCCTGAGCAGGGTATCCTTTTGGGGATCTTTTTGATAGGGGCTAATGGGCGAGTAATAAGGCGTACCTAATGACCTTAGTGAAATCAAATACAGGGTCATAAAAATAATTGCCCCCAGGTATCCGAAGATTCCGAATAGAGCAGAACTAAGCAACACCGGAAAGCGCAGCAAACGTATGGTATTGCTCATGGCAAAAGAGGGGATGGCATAGGATGCAATAGCCCCGGTAGCAACTGCGATAACCAGTGCCGGCCCTATCAAACCGGCTTGAACTGCGGCCTGGCCAATCACCAGGGTTCCCACTATGCTTACGGTTTGTCCCAGGGCTTTGGGAAGCCGCAGCCCGGCTTCATTCATTACTTCCAATAGGATTTCCATAATGAATGCTTCTATGGCTGCCGGGAAAGGCACTCCTTGCCGGTCGGCAGCGATTTTTAAAGCCAGCGAAGTCGGCAGCATTTCCTGATGAAATGATGTTAAAAGCACATAGGCGGATGAGCTGGATACGGCCAGAAACATAGCCAGGAGCCTGATCCATCTCCAAAAAGTGCCCAGAATATATTTCTCATAATAATCAGTAGGGGACTGCAAAAAATGCCAGAAGATCGTGGGGGCGATTACTACAAAGGGCGTATTGTCGGCTATGAGCACGATTCTTCCTTCCAACAATGCCGCTGTGGCCTTGTCAGGCCTTTCGGTGCGCAGCATTTTGGGGAATATGGAATACTTGGAATCTTCGATTAGCTCTTCAATAGTATTGCTGGCTATAATGGCGTCGATTTTAATCTTTCCCAGACGGGTTCTCAATTCTGTCAATATCTCATCATTAGTCAGACCCTCTATGTATACCAGAGCGATATCGGTTTTAGTCCGGTCACCGAGGCGCATGGCCTCAAAACGCAGACCGTAGTCTCTGATGCGCCGTCTGATCAATGCCATATTAGGCACCAGGTCTTCCACAAAACTGTCCTTGGGGCCTCTTATTTCCACTTCCGAGGTGGGTTCGCTGATGGTTCTTGACTCCCAACCGGTATTGGCCAGGATAAAAGCGCCGGGATATTTGTCTATAAACAGTACTGAATTCCCGGAAACGATGGCATCACAAATTTCGGTCCAGTTCTGGCTCGGTTTTATCCCCGCAATGAACAGAGATGATTTTATGAAGTCGGGCAGGGTGATTTTTTTGACCCGTTTTTCGGTTCCGATGCGATTTGGTACGGTCAATGGTCTGATAATGGCATCTTCAAGTTCGGTGATATTGATCAGGCCTTTAATGTATACGATAAGCGCACTGCAGCTATCCAGGGCAGGGATAAGCAGATGACGGTACTGAGTATCCAAACCCTGACCAATGGTAGTGATCAAATATTGCTCGTCCTTGCGCAAATCTCCGCTTATCTTCTGCTCCAAAATTATCCACCAAATTCTCAAAATGATCAGGTCTTCATAATATTACATAATATTGTTTGCCCAATACCCGCCTGGAAAATACAAAAGGGGCGGACATATGCCCGCCCCGGTGTCCCAGGGAGAAGGTCTTACTACAGGTTTAAATGGTAATCTTGGCCCGTTCCCGCATAAAAGCGATCTCGCGATCAATGTCGCCTTGAATTTCGGCGATGCGCTCTTTAGCATCAGGGCCTTTAAGCAAGCGGTTGAAGCGGCCCTGCTTCATTAAGTATTGATCTACCGGGGCAGCGTCTTTCTTGCCGTTGATGATAAGTGAACTGGGGTTGTTAAAGCTGATTTTGCCGTTTTCCGCTTCCCATAACAGCCAGGCGCCGCTGCGCACAGCCATACGGCTCATCTGCACGGTTTCAGGCATATCGAACTGCCAGCCTAAATAGCAGGGGGCCAGAATTTCAATGTATTTCATGCCGGGAATGTTTTTGGCTTTTACCACCTTGTCGTACAGGTCGCCGGGATAAGCCACGGTAGCGGTAGCCACGTAGGGAATATTGTGCTCTAGCATCAAGAGGGCCATATTTTTCTTGGGCTGGCGCTTGCCGCTTGGAGTGGTGGTGGTGAAGCTACCGCGCGGGGTGGCGCCGCTGCGTTGTACGCCGGTGTTGCTGTAGGCTTCGTTGTTATAGCAAAAATGAATGATATTATCGTTGCGCTCGGCTGCGGCTGAAAGCGCCTGGAAGCCGATGTCATAGGTGCCGCCATCGCCCACCCAACTGAATACGGTAGGGAGCTCGCCTTGCAGGCGGCCCTTTTCCTGCAATATTTCAACCGCGTGGCTGATACCGGAGGCCGAAGAGCCAGCCGACGCAAAGGTAATATTAATGCAAGGCCAGTTGTAGCCTAGTTTGGGGGTCATGCCCATGCTGGCCACCGAACAGGAGGGGGTCAAGAGCATGATGGCGTTTGGACCCAAAGCTTTGCCCACCATGCGCAAGGCCATGGTGGCGGGGCAGCCGCCGCAGGCCCCGTTGCCGCTTAAAACCTGCTCAATATCCGGCAGTTTTTTAATACTGGTAGTCATATCTCATCCATTCCTTTCATGGTCCGGGCGCTTTATTCATCCATCATGGCCCGAATCTCGGCGGCCATGAAGCGGCGGG
>NZ_DIPG01000110.1:4556-6183 GCF_002426325.1 Syntrophomonas sp. UBA5494
CAGATCAATGCCGCCAATGCCCATTACCCGGTTTTTAACCGTGATGTCGTTGCGTCGTCCAAAAAGCGCGCTTTTCAGTTCTGCAGCCAAAATGCCGCCGGGGTGGCCGAAGTTATAATTGCGATCCAGCACCATCACCTGCGCATTTTGCGGCAATGCTTTGATGATATCCTCGGCAGGGAAGGGCAGATACAGGCGCGGTCTCAAGAGGCCGGCTTTGATGCCCTGTTCGCGAAGGATATCGATGGAAAGTTTTAATTCCGCCGCCATGCTGTTGACAGCCAAGGCCACCACTTCGGCGTCTTCCAGCCGGTAGGCGTCGATGGTGTCGCCGTCCCACATGCCGGTGACATCCTTATATTCCTGCGCCGCCTGCTTTACCAGCGGAATACAGGCCATAATATCGTCGGAAAGCATCTGGCGGAAGGGTGCGTATTCGGCCGCCATGGTCACATTGCTGAAAGAAGAAGGATGAGCCGGGTCGAGCCGCCATTCCGGTTCGTGCGGGGGCAGGAAACGGTCGATATCCTCCTGTGGCGGCAGGGTGAGGGGCATCAGACAATGGGAGATGGCAAAGCCGTCAAAGTTGACCATCACCGGGATATTGATCTGTTCGGCCACGCGGAAGGCCTGCAAAATAGTGTTAAACACTTCCTGATTGGAGGAGCAGTGATATTGGATCCAGCCGGTATCGCGCTGGGCAAATGAATCCTGATGATCGGCCCACAGGGTCCAGGGGGCAAAAATACCGCGGTTGACGTTGCACATTACCACCGGTAAGCGTCCGCCGGAAGCCATGTGTAAAACTTCGTGCATATACAGCAGGCCGTTGGCCGATGTGGCTGTGAAAACCCGGGCGCCGGCAGCGGCAGCGGCCACGGCAGCAGCCAGAACACTGTGTTCGCCTTCCACCGGAATGAAGCGGGCGTGCAGCTCCCCGCTTTCAACCATGGCGGCCACCGCTTCCATAATGCTGGTCTGGGGGGTGATGGGGTAGCCGGGTACTACGTCCACCCGGGCGCTTTTTACGGCCAAGGCCGCAGCATAGGCGCCAGTTTCCATTCTAACTTGTGCTGCTTTCATACGGCTACTCCTCCTTTTCCATGCTGATGGCGCCGGTGGGGCATTCTGTGGCGCATATGCCACAGCCCTTGCAATAGCGGTAATCAATAGTAATTTCATGGCGGTCAATAACCGCTTCCGGACAATATACCCAGCAGAATTGGCATTTGGTGCATAGCTGAGTGTCAACCACCGGACGGTGCGCCCGCCAGGAACCGGTGTCCCCGCCGGCTCCCTTCATCGGCCAGGAAATGGGGCGGTAGGCTTTCGTAACTGATTTCATTTATTTCCATTCCTTTCGCTAATCCAAATATAAAGCGGGCTATATGCTGATTTGCGTTACGCTGTTATAAGCCTTGCCGGCGGCCCCCAGATTGCGCTCGCCACTCCCCGGCCATTTATTAAGGATGGTTTGCTCCATAATATTTTGTGGGATGCTTAAGACCCGGCACACCGCGCCAAACAGCGGAATATTGATCATGGGTCCGTCGGCGGAGAATAATCCGGCTTCGCGGGCAATGGCGTCGGCGTCCACCTGCCAGGTGGGGTGCATCCCCACGGCTGC
>NZ_DIPG01000110.1:6376-8006 GCF_002426325.1 Syntrophomonas sp. UBA5494
CTCATCACTACCACATAATCCGGCAGCTCGCATTGACTGTGGGCGTGGATCGTGGTGGGGGACATGCGCACTGCTGCCCGCACCGGCGCTCCGCGGCGTTCCACCCCGAAGAAAGGCAAGGCCTGTCCCTGCTCACCGTTTTCCAAGGCTGCCTGCGCTAACAAGTGAGCCAGGGTAACCGAGCCCTGTCCGCCAAACCCGTTGATTCTTAGTTCCAACATGTTGTTCCTCCATTCTTCCATGGTGCCGTCAGGGGTACACGTTATCTGAAGCTTTCAATGAATCCAGATTGCCTCCCATGCTTCTGCCATCAGAAAATTCCCAATAAATATATATGAGGACAAAACTCTACACAAACCCCGCGCCCCTTATAACGGTCTTCTCTAAATAGTACTTGTGCATTCGTCAATTGCTCCTCCCTTAGCTTTATGAGCCAATCGGGCAGCAGCGGATAATTAAGGGGCGCCCAGCCGCTACCGGCTGTCTCCCTTATCTAAAAATAGTTGCAGGTTGCCAAGATCATCCTGGATCAAAACCACCTATTTGATAAAAATATAAACCCTTCGCTCAGAACTCTGAGACGAAGGGTTTAACTCCGCGGTACCACTCAAATTAACGGCTAGGTTGCCGTTCACTCCATCAGGATGCGGATCTTAAGATCCGTTATCCTCTTCCTTTTAACGGTGAAAGTTCCGTCCGGGCCTACTTTCGCAAATGATTTCGGTCGGCAACTCCAGGATGAGTTCTGCTTGCCTCTTTGACCGCCTCGCACCAAACAGCGGCTCTCTGTAGCCCAAGGATCAGCTTACTATTCCCTATTATCGTCAATTTGTATATTGCATTTATTGTACTGACCGGCTATTTTTCTGTCAACATTTCCGCTATACCTTAAGCTGTGGAGATTTAACCTGTTTTGATGGGCGCCATTGTCTTCACACCGTGGGTTTTCAACAACTTGGCGAGTTCACGGCAGTAAAAAGGCGTTGACCAGATCCGGGTCGGTCAGAGCCACAGGTCAGTTTTCAGCCTGCTGTAAAGCTGGGTTGATGGCATGCCCGATCTTGACGCTGCCAAAGCTGCCGCACGGAATAATTACACGGCGATTAAATAAGGAACTATGGATGACAAAAATTTTTGGCTAGATCTCTTGATCCTCTTCAAACCGGGGCCGGTTTCTTTGTCTGAAATTACAGTCAATATTACAATATTCATCCTATTTCCTCAACAAAAAAATTAAAATTATTAAACAAAGGGATAGTTTCTCCAGTTATACTCGTTTTGATAGTGCAACCGGAGAACCATCCCCATATCTAAACACCACTAAGACAATGCGTTAAATAAATCCCAGGACTAGAGCCATGACTCCTGCGGCGACAGCGACCCAACTCAGTTTTTTACGGGTTGAAAACTGGCCGGCCACACCTGCTGCGACTGCGACGCTTCCCATAATCATAGGCTGCCAGAAGAAACCCAGGACGCCTAATAAAATGCCGATTATCGCCAGCCATTTCGCCATGTCATCACTCACCGTAAGTCCTCCTTTCCGAAGATTTCTTATAACCCTGATCGTTATTTGAGAACGGTCTTATCCAAGATATATTCAACCAAAAGGTGCAATATGTATCGCGGA
>NZ_DIPG01000110.1:8206-8978 GCF_002426325.1 Syntrophomonas sp. UBA5494
GTGACCATGCGGGGTGTTACCGGCAAATAGATGATGATCCTGCTTAAATTCCATACCTCCGTCGCGGCTGCCGGGTATATAAGCGGCTGTGGCGACGGCATCATGAGGCACAATAATCCTATTACCTGTCATAAAGCAGACTTTATCATCGATGTTCGTTAACAGCGGCCGGTAACAACGACGGCTAACGATGGGCTTTAGAGATGTGATAGAGTTCGAGCTTGCGGTACAGGGTGGTTCTGGAAAATCCCATGGCTTTAGCTACTTCGGTGAGATTGCCGCGGTGCTTTTCCAACAGATCTATAATGAGTTCCGCTTCTTTTTCGGCAATCAGTCGTTTCTTTTTCTGGGCGTAAGTGAGTTGCGCCTCTGAATCGGAAAGGCTATGCCCGGTATTCAGCGGCGGGGTATGACGCAGGGTGCAAATTTCGGGGGGTAGGTCTGATGGGGTGATGGGCTGGGTGTCTGCGATGATGGCCAGTCTTTCAGCGACATTTTGCAGTTCACGCACATTGCCAGGCCAGTTGTATCTGGCCAGACAGTGCATAACCGCAGGGTTCATAATTCTTTCCATAATTATCGGCGCAACACCCAGCTTCATCAAATAGTGCTGCATTAGCAAAGCGATGTCGTCTTTTCTATCCCTTAGCGGTGGTATGGTAATGCAAATCACATTCAGACGATAGTAGAGGTCCTGCCTGAAATTGCCGTTTTCTACTTCTTCCAGCAAATCCTTGTTGGAGGCGCAAATAATGCGCACATCTACTGGGAT
>NZ_DIPG01000110.1:9200-19580 GCF_002426325.1 Syntrophomonas sp. UBA5494
GCCATCTCGAACTTGCCGGCTTTGCCCCCTCGCCTGGCCCCGGTAAATGCGCCATCTACATAGCCGAATAGTTCGCTTCCAATCAGTTCCCGGGGAATGGCTCCGCAGTTGATGGCCACGAAAGGTCCCTGGCAGCGAGGACTGTGATTATGAATAGCCTGGGCGAAGATCTCTTTTCCGGTGCCGCTCTCACCTTGAAGCATCATATTACTCATGGTACTGGCAGCAACCCGGGCGAGTTTAACGGTTTCCTTAATGGGGTGGCTGAGGCCGATAATGTCATCGAAGTTTAGCTCCGCCCGGGTCCCACAGACGCTGTTGACCAGGCGGTGTACCCTGTCGATGCTGTGCAAGACGATGATGCCGCCGGTGATACTGCCCTTATCGTCATGGCTGGGCTGCCCTGATGCCAGGCAATGAACCCGGCCGGTCGGGCAATCCAGGAGCAATTCAACATCATTAAAAGGAATGCCGGCATTAAGCATTAAATCGAAACAAGCTTTGCCCTCAAACAGTTTTTTTAAGGTTACGGAGCTGTATCCCCGGGCTTTTTTGCCGAGGATTTTGACCGCCGACTGATTTAGGTCTTCAATTTCGCCGGCATTAGTGACTATAATCACCCCGTCCGCCATGAGATTGAAGATGTCTTTAAGGCGCCTGCTGTAAACCGATAGCTGCTTATCCTGCTCGGCCACCTGCCATTTGTTCACGATAATCTTAACCACTTTATGCAGCATGGAGAGTACGCGGGAATGGTCTTCGTAACTGGGCCCGATCAGACCTAAAACCAGGGTTAAGGTTCCGTGATAATCAAAAATGGGTACCGCTGAGGTAGTGTAGATCGCCAGATCATGATGGAAATGCTCTGATCCGGTAATTTGTATGGCTTTTTGCATCTGTATAGAGGTTCCCAGGGCGTTAGTCCCCAGGAATTCCTCGCTCCAATTATTCAAACTGATTGGCTTCAGGGGCGGGATGCTTTCGATAACCCAGCCTTCCTCATCTGTCAATACTACATGAAACCCGCTGCCTTTTACGGATTTATAAATATCGTTCATAGCCGCCACGGCAATATCTATCAGTTCGGCATAATCGGCAACAGATTTAGCTCTTTCCGCAGGGAAGCTGCTGTGTAATTTCTTGTGGGGGTCGACTCCAGCCTGTTGCGAACGCTGCCATGATGAGGCTATTTCGGGGAGGGAAAACTCATCTGAGAAGTTGGATGTGACGGTGTCAATGGCTTGGGGCTTAGGCATAAAATCACCTCTATCAAATCTTTCGGCTTTAGCGTATACCGGTATATTGGTATACCAGTAAAACAACAATCATGCCTCAACATCTGGGAATCCCCATACAACCAGACCTAAATATCTTTGAACCGCATCAGCCCTGTATTACTTCGAAACAGTTGCCGTCTTAAGCCAGCTAATCACTGCGAGCAGACTCTTCCGTGTTGTCAAGGTGTTCTTGCATCATTCTCTTGGCTTCGGGGCCGTTCTGCTCTTTAATCATCTGCAGAATTTGCCGGTGAGATAGCAGGGCTACCGGAGCCAACCCGTGTTTTCTCAAGGAATTTTCCCGGGACATCTCCGTCAGGGTGATCAAAAGGTCATTTATACGCGCTATCACTTTATTCTTGGATGCTTTACTTATCGCGGTGTGGAATTGGGTGGCGGCCTGAATGCCGTCTCCCCCCCTGGCGATATCGTCTTCCATTTCTTGGAGAATTTGGTCCATGGCCTGCATATCGGCCTCAGTGCGTCTGACGGCGGCCAGTTCAACCGCTTTGAGTTCTATGGCCTGCCGGGCTTCAAATAAGTCGGAAATGATGTCACTGCTGGTTTCTATCATAAAATCAATCTTGGAGAGCAGGTCGTTGATATCGACATGTTTAAGGTAAACTCCGTCCCCGGGGATATACTGGATAATTTCCATGAACTCCATTATCTTTAAGGCTTCCCGCACCGGCACCCTGCTGACCTGAAACATTTCTGCCAGTTCACGTTCCGAGGGCAATTTGTCGCCTACTTTGAGCTTGCCTTCCAGGATCATATCCTTAACCCGTTTGATAATGATCTCATATAATCTTACCGATTGAGCCTCACGTGCTCTGGCAATTGGTTTATACATATTACTGACTCCCTTAATTTGATACGAGGTGTGAATGGGAAGGTGGTATACCAATATACCATCCTAAGTTGAGTATACAATAAGCCTCGATTAATTGCCACCAGATTGTTGACTGAAATAGATCTGCAAGCTGTAACAAATAGGCGACAGAGTGTAACAAACAGTTGGCATCTGATTGTAACAACTGTGATATTACCTGGAGAAGATTTTTTTAAAACGATATCGATAAAGCACAGCAAACGCAGGAGTTATGGCACATCCGGTGGTTGGCATACAATTTGCAACCCTAATTTAATTTAAAAGCCCGCCATACCAGGTAAAAGAAATAGAAGAAAAGGAGGTTTCCGCGGAAAAGTTGCTTTATTTTCCATCAATGCAGTCAAAACGAGACATAAGGAGTGAAGCCATGAATACTCACAAAAAACTAAGCAGAAGGTCATTCCTAAAATGGACCGGTATCACTACAGCTCTAATGGTAATAGAGTCCCCGCTGAGGAACTTCGATGTAGCCTACGCCTTTGGGGAGCATCCCCAGGAAAAACCCCGCTACCTGGCTAAGAAAAAAGTCCCTCAGGTTTGTGCCCGGGCTTGTGAATGTGATTGCCATTACGATGTCATAGTGGGGGTAGACCAGGTGACTGGACTGGAAAGAGCCCTGACCCTGGAAGGCCGGCCTGACGACCCGGTTTCTCGTGGTAAGTTCTGTATCAAAGCCCTGGGCTTTGTAGATGGCATGTACAATCCCGACCGTTTACTGGTTACATTGAAAAGAACCAATCCCAAGCGCGGTGAAGGGGAAGACCCCGGCTGGGTGACAGTTAAGTCGGAGGATGCGGTCAACGAGATCATCGAAAAAATGAAGACTTACAAGCGGGAAGAAATTTTGTTTGCTTCACCGGGGGATCCCTACAGCAACCGTTTGTGCCGCTCCCTGGGCGTCACCCGAAGCGACCAGCGCACTGAATGTTTCGGCACCCATTATTATCTTAACTCCTTGATGATCACCAATCCTCCTAATAAGTATTACTCCAGCACTTACACGGTGACCCATTCATTGTGGGGTTATGATTACAGTCAGACCAAATATATGGTATGGTTCGGTTTCGATTCTTTCAGCAAAACCGCTAAAGCCGGCATATTAAACCACATCGTGGAGGGGAAACGCAACGGCACTAAAATCATTTTCTTCAATCCGGTAAAAACCCCCCTGGCTGATGGCATGGCTGATGAATACTACGCTATTAAGCCCGGCACCGACCTGGCAGTAGCTCTGGCCATGGCTAAAGTGATCATAGACAACAAGCTTTATCAGGCTGATTTCTTGAAAGATTACAGCGATGCCGGAGTTTTGATCGATTTGGAGACCAAAAAACGCTTAACTGATGCCCAGGGAACCTGGCTGGCCTGGAGCCAGGCTGACGGCAAACCCGCCCCGGTCAACAACTGCAATAATATGGCCTTCGATGGCGGACCGTTCAGCTTCGATTATAATGGCAAACAGGTTACTGCCAAGCCGGTCTTGCAATTGCTGCAGGAAAACCTCAAGGATTGCACTCCTGATTGGGCCGCACAAATCAGTGAGGTGCCTGCTGCGGATATCGACAGGATAGCCCGCGAGTTTGCCCAAGCAGCCCCAACCGTCTGCATACCCAACCTGAAGCGCGACGCGGCCGGACCGAACTACTCCAACAGCTGGCGCTTGATGCAGACCATCAATATCCTGCACATGCTGACCGGGTCTCTGGATCATGACGGAGCGGTGCTGTTCCTGTCCGGGGTTAAGATTCCCTGGCTGGAAGATGTGGATCCCCTTGTCAAACCTTATCCCCAACAACCCGCCAGCCCGGCTGACTATCGCAATCAGTTCCCGGTGACCGACAACATTTATAAGAATAGGGATTTCAGCGCACCTGGGCATTACGGTATGGTAGGGCATGGACTCTATCACGGCAGCACCACCAAGATGGTGTTTTTCAAGGGCCCGCATCGCGGCCTGTTCGCCTTGATTCAACCACAGATGACTGAAGCCGCTCTGGAAAAGATGGATCTGGTGGTAGACTGGAATCTATACCCTGATGACAATGCCTACTGGTGTGACTATGTACTGCCGGCTCCCCATCAATATGAAGAATCCAAACTGGACATCAGGCAGTATTATCCCAAATGGCCTTGCCTGGTGGGTGGCGATGCGGTGCAGAAACCTCCCGGTGATGTTATCGGCTGGGGCAAAGTGGCTAATATGATAGGTATGGCTTTAGCCCCTGAGTATTGGACCACCGATGGCAGCAGCGATCCTGCCAAGTTGATTAAGGGGAACATGAAAGACCCGGCCCTGCAAGCGGTAGGAGCCGCTGAGGACGGTACTGATTTCATGCAGAACAAAAACGGCTTCTGGATTGATAAAAAGCCTTACGAGAACTACAAAACCATTCGCGAAATTGGCTATGGCAGACCTGATGGCCGGGTGAAGATGTATGTCGATGAGTTCGCCGAGGTTGGTTTTGATGGATTGCCCACCTTCCAACCCCGCTGGACCTCGTCTGAAGGGGAATACCAATTCTCCCTGCTCATCACCAGAGCCGGGTGGCACATGCATGCAGACCCCAACTTCATAGATAATCCGGTTATCAACATGCTTTCCGCCAAGAACAATATCGATGCGGTATGGATCAGCCCGGCGGCCGGCCAAAAACTCAATTTGCAGAACGGGGATGAGGTCATCTTAGAGACCAATCCCAAGCATATGCCGGAACTGCCCAGGCCGGTAAAATCAAAAGTCTTCATGTCTTCGCGCATCACCCGGGATGACTGTGTAATGCTCTTCCATGGCATCGGCCACCGCTCTAAATGGCTTAAGCACGGTGTCTGGGGTTATCGGGACGGCGATTTGATTCCGCAGAAGGATCCGAATATCTGTAAACAGCACGATCCCACCGGCATGGGCTGGGTCGAGGATGTTTATGTTCGGATCAAAAAAGCCTAGGGAGGGTAGTGAAATATGAAACAATATGCGATTCTACTAGACAGCAGATTCTGTACGGGATGCAACACCTGTTTCTACAAATGCGTTCAGGAAAACAGACTTCACGATGTAGCCGCCAATGGCAATACCCGGACACTGGTGAAGATCAATGATGAGGGCATGTATCACCATCGCTGCATGCATTGCATAGAGCCCACCTGTGTGGCCAACTGCCCCAAAAAGGCCCTGACCAAGACTGATTATGGGCCGGTTTTATGGGATACCAATGTATGCATCCGCTGCGGCACCTGTGTGCAGAAGTGCCCTTTCCATGTACCCATGCTGGATCAACCCAACAATCAGATCGTCAAATGCAGCATGTGCGCCCACCGCAACCTGGGTCAGGATGAGAATGCTATACCGGCCTGTGTAACAGTGTGTCCCACCGGTGCCCTGGAATTCGGGGAAAGAGGGGCCATGGTAGCCAAGGCCAAGCAGATGGCCAAGGACGGTGGGTTGAACCTGTATGGCCTGGAGGAGAATGGCGGCACCAATATGCTGATTCTCACCAAGGCTGATCCCACTGCGGTCGGCTACCCGGCGGTACAGAAATCCAGTGCTGGCATGAGCCCGGTAGCCATAGGCGGCACAGCGGTCGGGGTAGCGGCAATAGCGGCGGCTGCCTACGCGGGTCTCAAGAAATACAGCACCAGACGAAACAAGATTGCCAAAGAAGATTAAACCTGACGAGTAAGTGCTTCTATTGCGCTTAATAAAAAGCCAGGGGGTTTTAAAATGCATATTGATGATAAACGACTGGAAGATCTGAATGCCAATATGGCTGTTTTTGCGTGGATGTCCAAAGCTATGGATTATCCGGACGAAGAATTCGTTGAGTCTCTGCTCAATAATCAGCTCATGGAAAACTTGCCCGAGGAGAGATGCCGGGCATTTAAGGACTATATTGCTGCTTTCGATTCAACTGAAGCCTTGCTGTTGGATCTGCAAAAGGACTATACCCGGATGTGCCATGTATCCAAACCTAGACTGGTTCCCCTATTTGAATCGGTTTATAAAGAAGGCAAGCTCTTTCAGGATTCCACCTTTGCCATCGCCAGGTTGTACGATGAAGCCGGGATCAGGCCGGGCAGCGAATTCAAACTGCCGCCGGATCATATCGCTCTGGAGCTTGAGTTCATGTCATATCTGATCTACCAGGAAATGGAAGCCATAAAAAGCGGCAATACCGATAATGAGCACATGGCTTTACGGCTGCAGGAGGAAACCATGTCCGGGCATCTTGCCCATTTCGGTCTGAGTGTTGCGGAACGGCTTTCCCAGCATGCCAGATCTCCTTTTTACCAAGGCATGGGCGATATGCTCAGAGTAATGTTTCAACCGCAGGAGCAGCCTGATTTAAACTAGAGGCATAAAGGGGTGATTCAATCAATGCCCTTATCAAGATTATTATTAGCTTTAATCATGAGTGTATTTCTGTTCGGGTTGACACCAGCCAGCCTGACTTTGGCGGACACTGAACAGCCCGACTTCAGCAATCAGAATTGTTTGAGTTGTCATGCTGAGGTGAGGCAGTTCATAACCACATCAGTTCATAGTGATTTCTCCTGTCTGGCCTGCCATCCTAATATAGGCAGCGAGCATCTCCAGGATTACAGGCCTAATTATGAAGACCCTGCGGAAACCTTGATATCCCCGCAGCGTGTCCCTGAGACCTGCGGCGCCTGCCACGCCGAGGAATTGGACTCCTATATGGAAAGCGTTCACGGCCGCGGCCTGCTTTTAGGCAGTATCGAGACTGCCAACTGTATCGACTGCCATGGATCACACAACGTCTTGGCTAGATCCGATCCTCAGGCCACCTATTCAGCTACCCGGCTGCCGGAAACCTGTGCCAAGTGCCATGAGGAAGCGCAGGAGAACTTCATAAGGGGGACCGAGCATAAATCTCTGGCCGCTGGCACCGGTATAGCAGAACACAACACACTCAAGTTCTTCGTCTGGCTGACCATTTTGACAGTAGTGGGCCTGATCGTGCATATGGAAGTGGAGCTGTTCCACCTGTTTAAACGGTCCAGACGCCCAAAGAGCTAGAAAGGGGTGAAATTTCGTGGGCAGTGTGTATCAGAGGTGGAATATACATCATCGTTTGCAGCACATTTTGCTGTTCACCAGCTTCCTGATCCTGGCTTTAACCGGGCTTCCCTTAAAGTACGCCGCCAAAGCCTGGGCAGTTAAGCTGAGCGCCCTCCTGGGCGGATTCAGCACCATGATGACCATACACAAAATTGCTGCCGCAGTGATGATCATAGCAGCGGTATATCATCTGGGATACCTGGTTTTCTGCAAATTCGTGGCTAAAGAAAGCTCCAAGGCCATGATACCAACCATGAAAGATGTTACCGATTTATTGGATCATATGGCCTTCTGTTTGGGAATGACCAAACAGGCAGCAAAATTTGACCGCTATTCCTATAAAGAGAAATTCGATTACTGGGCGGTCTTCTGGGGCATCGCCATTATGGTCGGTTCCGGGTTGATATTGTGGTTTCCTCATATATCCGCACGGTTCGTATCCCGCACCTTCATCGATTGTGCTCAAATAGCCCACAGCGATGAAGCCATGCTGGCCATTATGGCTATTTTTGTGTGGCATTTTTATAATGCTCATTTTAGCCCCATGGTATTTCCTATGAACAAGGTGTGGTTGGACGGAAAATTCTCGCAAGAGGAGATGGAGGAATTCCATCCCCTGGAATTGCGCCATGGCGCCCCGCCGGTAGTAGGTAGGGACACCGCAGCGCCCGCTTATGAGGGCTCCAGATTCCGCCGCAGTTCAGTATTGATTGTCATTCAAATGATAGTCTACGCAGTGGTTCTGATTTGGTTCCTGTACGGATTTCTGCCGCTTGCTCTGATGTGACGACAGGCCTCTTGAACTACAAGAAGGTGCTGGGCATCAAAACATTTTAAGGAAGTGATTTATTGTCTGGCGATAAAAGCTGCTTGACTAAATTCAGATCCATGAAAACGGGCCTGGTTTTGGTCCTGGTCATCATCCTAGCCTCCATAGCAGGAACCATTATACCGCAGCACGGTATGCACGGTTCAGCAGGACGGTGGTACAGCTTGCTGCAGCTCGATGATGTGTTTCATTCCTGGTGGTATGTGGCCTTATTAATACTTGCCGCCTTGAATCTGATGGCCTGCAGCTTTTATCGCCTTAAAACGATCGTCCGTCGTGGAGAAGGCCCCCAGCCCTTGCTGGAAAGCGGGCACGTGGCCCAACTCAAGGAACAGGCTGCTTTGGTCATAGCCGGCAATTGCGCTGAGGCCGGCGAAAGAATCGTTAAACTGCTTGTCAGCCGGGGATATGAAACCTGGTCTGACCGGCCAGAACCGGGTAAATGGCGGATAGGCGCTGAACACGGGCGCTTGCACGTATGGGGATCAGTCATCACCCATTTCAGTTTTCTGGTTATCATGTTAGGGGTTTTGGCCGGCGCGTTGTTCGGGTTTCAGGGCAGCATAAACGCGCCCGTGGGAGCTGTGTTCGGCCTGGACAACATTCCCGGGACGGGAGCCGCACCGGGAACAGAAGGGTTTGAGCTGCGGGTGGAAGACTTCCGGATCGAGCGCTATGCCGATTCGACACCTGCCGGGTATTTCAGCCGGGTAAGCATCATTGAAGATGGCTACGTCCAGCAAGCCGCAACTATTGGGGTAAACAACCCGTTGAATTACCATGGGGTTAAATTCTATCAGGCCAGCTACGGTGAGGCCATTGAAGTAATTATTGGCGGACCTGACGGCAAGATCATCAGTTCAGGGTTGATACTGCCGGGTCAGCGCTTCGCCATACCGGGGACGGAATACAGTGTCGCAGCAAACCTTCCCGCTTCCGCAGCTGGCCCTGGTTCAGCCCCGGAAACCGCCTCTTCCGGCAGGCAGCTGGCCTATGCCGTTTTCCAGGGAGGGCAACATGTGAGTATGGGCGAGACTGGACTTGCTATGCCCATCAGCATTGGTGAAGAGGGCAATACAGTCAAATTTGTTCAGACTCTGCCTTACACAGGCTTGCTGGTTAAAAAAGACCCTGGAGTGCCCTTGATCTGGCTGGGTTCATTTTTCCTGCTGGTCGGGATGGGGACGTCATTCTTCCTCAGGCCGCACCGCCTGTGGCTGGTGTTGCAGCAGGAGGGAACATGGATTGAAGTGGCCATAGGCGGCGCCACCGGCAAAAACCAGTTGGCGCTGGCTGAAAGCATTAAGACCATAAGCTGTGAGATAAAGCGGGTGGAGGTAACTGCTCCCCGGGAATTGGCTGATAAAGAGGTGCTGTTAAATGGGAACATATGAAGATCTTGCTTTTGGTGCTGCTTTTGCTGCATATACCGCAGCTATCCTGCTTAATGTATGGGATTTGGCAGCCAAAAGACAGGCTTTGAGCCGGTTTGCCAATTATATAACCGCTATTGGCTGGCTGTTCAACACTCTGGCTTTGATATTTCGCTCGGTGACTGCGGGAAGAATTCCCCTGGCCAACGGCTATGAGTTTTTAGTGGCATTTGTCTGGGGGATTGTATTGTTTTACTTATGGATGCAATATAAATACCGGCTCAAGGCAGCAGGTTTATTTGTTTTGCCCGTGGTGTGGGTGCTCTTGGCTTACGTAGCGGTGGAAATGCCGGCTGATCAAAAGCTGATCACCCCGTTGATGCCGGCCCTAAAGAGCAACTGGCTCAGTGTGCACGTCGCTACGGCTATTCTTTCTTATGGAGCCTTGGCAGTATCTTTCGCTCTGGCAGTAATGTATCTGATAAAGGAGCGCTATACCAAAAATCAGGCCACAACATCGGTGTTATTTCAAAAACTGCCCGGCATGGAGGTCCTGGACGAGTCCTGCTATCGATTCATTACTGTAGGATTCTTCTTGCTATCCATGGTTATCATCAGCGGAGCCATCTGGGCGGAGCAGGCCTGGGGCGCCTACTGGAGCTGGGATCCTAAAGAAACCTGGTCCTTGATCACCTGGTTGATATATGGAGCCTGCCTGCATGTCAGACAGACGTATGGCTGGCGGGGGCGCCGTTCTTCGGTAATAGCGGTGATCGGGTTCGCAGCGGTCCTATTCACCTTCTTCGGGGTTAATTACTGGCTGGTCGGTTTGCACAGCTATGCATGATGATAACTCCCCCTCTCCCATGGGGGACGCGGGGTTGCCGTAACCATCCCCGCGTCCCTATCCCCGTATACTCATACCATATAGA
>NZ_DIPG01000110.1:19932-27290 GCF_002426325.1 Syntrophomonas sp. UBA5494
CATTATGTTAAAGTATTAATAAAAGCTTAAAGGAGTTGAGTACAATGAATACTTTAGATGCGATTGCCAAGAGAAGAAGTATCAGAAAGTACAAATCTGAACAGATTGAGGATGCGAATCTGGAACAGGTCATCAAGGCGGGACAAATCGCACCCAATGCGGGTCCATTCCACATCAGCGTGATTCAGAATGCAGAACTTCTGAATAAAATCGCGGAGGTGTCGGTGCAGGCCATGAAGGACTCGGGAATCAAAATGATGATGAATCGTGCGGCCGTGCCCGGTTTTAGTCCGCTCTATGGGGCCCCGACTCTGGTGGTTCTCTCCGCTTCTCCGAAGAACCCTTACAGCATGGCTAATATAGCCGCTGCCGGTGCAAATATGACTGTTGCCGCCACTGATTTAGGGCTGGGTTCATGCCTGATGGCCACACCGGAGCTTGGCTTTAAGGCCGATGCGGCTTTGGCTGCTGCGGCAGGGATTCCCGAAGGCTTCTCGGTCATACTGTGTGCGACCCTGGGCCATATTGACGACGATGTTAAAATCCCCGCAAGAACTGAAACGGACAACGTGAATTATATTAAATAAGCATAAGCCTGGGGTTGTCAAAGAAGTGGGCAGACCGAGCAGAAAAAAGTGAAGATCGAGGACGAGCAACCCCGCGATTGAGGCGTGCTTAGGGTACGTTGATGGAATGGACTCGCGATGTAACCATGAGATTGACTTTTTTAACGGTCTAGGGGGCGGTGAAAACCGCCCCCTTATGCATCTGTTTGTAAGTGAGAATCGGCCCCCGTGTACCGCTCATCCCTTATCGAACTATTTTTAGGCTGCAATATAAAAACGCAGCTTAAAGGTGGTGCCGTCCACACCGGTAATCACCTCGAGGCGAGCATTGTGCCGGGCGGCGATACTATAACAAACTGGCAGTCCGAGTCCGGTCCCATTATCTTTGGTAGTAAAGAAAGGCATACCGATTTTATCCATTAATTCCGGTTTGATTCCCGGACCCTGGTCTTTTACATAAAGTACTATCTGGCCGTCTTCTACCGTTGTGCCGATGGTTAACGTTCCGCCGCAGGACATGGCCTCCAGGCTGTTGTAGGCCAGGTTAACAATCACCTGGCGAATTTCGTTCTGATCGATCGACAGCTTGGGGGGATTGCCCAATTCCAGATTGATCAGCATTCCTCTAAAATTGGCCTCAGCCTCCAGCATGGGATATAGGGACATAACCAGCTGGTCTATATTCTGGGGCTGCAGGCAGACGATCTTATCCTTGGCCATGCCTAAAAATTCGGTTATGATTTCATTGGCCCGATCCAATTCCTCAACCATAAGGTCGATGAATTCAATGTCCTCCCGGTACTTTTCTCTAAACAATTGTAAAAAACCGCGCACAGACGTCATCGGGTTCCTGATTTCGTGTCCAATGCTGGCCGCCATCGTTCCAATCAGATTCAGCTCTGAAAGACGCGCCACTTCTTGCTCGATGCGTCTTTGTTCAGTTATGTCGATCAGACTGGTGATGCGGCACAGTTTACCGTTCAGATGGAGTAAATGGCACCACAGCAGACCACGGCGGATTTCCCCCGATTTAGTGCGGAAATCAACTTCGAGGCCCTCCAGTTTTCCTTCGTCTAAAAGCAATCTCTCCATATCATATTTGGTTTCAAGATCTCTGAAAAAATTTATTTCACTAACAGGTCTGTCGATGACTTCCTCCCGGGAATAACCCATTCCCGTAAATAAGGCTTCATTAGCGTCGATGAATATTCCCTGGCAAAGGGTTGAAAGTGTCATCATAATCGGGCTGCCATGAAAGACCTTGGAAAACTTCTCTTCTGAGAGACGCAGGGTATTTTCTGCAATCTTGCGTTCAGTAATATCAATACAGGTGCCGGCAGCGCGCAGTGGCTGCCCGGCTTCGCTTCTGGATACCACCTTGCCGCGATCCAGGATCCATTTCCATTCCCCCGCTTTGGTCAACAAACGGTATTCGGCCTCAAAATGAGGGCTTTTTCCCGCCAGATGGCCCAAAATTGAGCTCATGGTCTGGGAATAATCATCGGGATGAATAAGACTCTTCCAGGTTTTAAACCGCGGTTCAAGTTCTTCAAGGGAGTATCCTAATATCTCAGCCCAGCGTGGGCTGAGGTAGAGATAGTCCTTTTCCAAATCCAGATCCCAAAAGCCATCTTTGCTGGCCTCCAGTACAATGCGCAGGCGTTTTTCACTCTTCTTGAATGCCAGGTCGGCCGCCTCCAGTTTTCGCATTCTTTCCAAGCCCATGGAGGCCAATATCTGTGCTATTTGAAAATAAAATTTCATTATTGATTTAACCTCTGCCTCGGGAACAACATGAATTTTATGAAGAGCCGTGATGTAGGCTTCTTCGTCGAAACCTAATTCTTGAGCTTGTTTGCGAAAATAGTCTTCATCCGGGGGCTCGTCAAGCACTTGTCCCAGATATATCGTGGCTAAATGCTGGCCGTTTACCACTACCGGGGTGGCATAATCGACCAGTCCGTTCAAACATCTGAACTTGGTGTAGGAACCGTATTGCAGGTGTTGGGACATATAAATATTGCTCTGTTTACACCGTTCTTCGCTGGTCGGACAGCTGCGGTGGAAGTTAAGGCACATATCAGTCCAGCCGTGTTTGCAGAGAATATTATTGTCGGCGTCCATAAAAGTACATCTTATGCCGGTGAGTTCGTAAAAAGATTCAAACAGTTGTTGAAGCAGGGGGAGGTCTATCAGTTCTGAGATGTGGTATTTTTGTGATTTATCTGCTTGAGAATGCAGCTCCGGGTTAAGCCATTCTTGCCCGGCCTCACAAGCAAAGTAATTCTTGTATGAAGGCAGTTCAGGTACACCGTTGCTCAAGCGGTGGCCGTGTTGCTCCAGACCAAAATTGACAACCTGATAATGCATCTCACTGTCGAGATGCTCTCTGGTCTTAGTAAACTGGTTCACTTTTAGTTGCCCCTTACAGTCTCATATCTATATTAACAACAATAACCTATTCATTATGAGATATATTGTCGAATAAGGTATGTAACCGAAATTTTATTGGTAGATTTGGTTAGATTGCGTCCTAGTTTAAAGGAGCACACAGAAATACCGGCCCTGACATAGCCAGGGCCCCTTAAGTCAGTTCAATCCCAATGATTGTATGAACCCGTCCGAAATGATATCCACCAATATTCGAGCGGCATCTTCTTCTGAATAATCTTCCTGGATCAGCCACCACCTGATCACGACAATGAAAACCGAGGTTATTAAACAGGCTAGCAATTTAATAGGATATTTATTGGCGGAAAAACTGTTTTGCCGGCTATCGGCCAATCTTTCCAATACATATGACTGTACGCCTCTTTCGATTTGGCGGTTTAATTCAAAACTGGAGATGTCGTTAAACAGAATGTTTAAAGTCCTTTTGTTGCTGCTTAAATTGGTTAGAAAGGTGCGAATTTCATCGTATAAATCAACACACGAACCATTTGGGTCAGCCTGGCGGCAAGCTTGAGCAGGATTAATCAAGATCAGCTTGGTCGTTTCATTCAATATTTCGTGGAATAAGGCATCAATACTCTCATAACGGTTATAAAAGGTTTTACGGTTGACCATCGCTCTTTCTGCAATATCCTTGATGGTAACATTCTTATAACCCTTTTCTGCAATCAGTTCCAGAAAAGCTTCTTTAATCATTTTTTTACTGCGCACAACACGTAAATCTGCTTGATTCATTCCCAACCTCCCGGTGCCAGATAATTACAAAAAAGGAAACAGGTAAAATTGGATGGGTATATCGTAGTTAAGCAACACCGCTCAATTATTTGACCATTGTAATGTTCTATAAAACTTATAAAATAGTGAATGTTGTATTTATATATTAATACAATGGAGGGTGGTTTTGTGCAGACAAATACCGATATTTTGGGACATTTTAAGGGACATATTAATCTGCATGAATAACCTGAAAATAGTACAGTTATAATTATCTGTTATGTGTTTTATGAATGGAGGGAGTTATTTGACACAGGTTGATTTTTTCGGAGAATGGATAAATCTCCAACAAAAACTGTTGGATTTTTACCAGGGAAGTATGAATCCAGAGCCCAAAGAAGAGGAGAAAAAAAATAGCAACAACATCGAGTCTAATATGAAATCAGTTCAGGAGCTGTGGCAAAACTGGCTGGATATCTCCAACCAGTTTATTAAACAGAGTATGAAGAGCGTAACCGAGGCCTATCCGCAACAACAAGAAATCATAAATAAAATGTTCAGCGGAGCCAGTTTATATCAGAACCTCCATAAATTCTGGGAGGATTTGCGCTCCATAAAGGCCGCAGACAGCAACCCGCTTGAGTTCCTTAACAAATGGAAAGAAGAGTATCCCAGATTAGTGGCTGATAGCATAATCCCGTTCTGGCCAGAGCAGGTGCAGAATTATTACCATGAATGTATTGAAATTTACAATTTGTCTCAAGACACCGCCAATAAATTCGTGCAGCCCTGGCTTAGCGAGGCTCAAGAACTGCAGGGCCTGCTGCAGCAAAGCCTGGCCGGAGATCAAGAGGCTTATATTGAGTTCAACCGGCTCTGGAAAGAAAAATTTGCCTCCACTTTTGGGAAGGTATTGAACATACCCCAGTTTTCAATGAATAGAGCAATCATGCAAAAGCAAATGCACAGCATTAATGCTTTGATTAATTTCATGAATACCATAGGTGAGTTTACTGCCCTTATGGTCAAGGTCAACCAGGAAACCCTGCAAACGATTATAAAGGACTACCAGGAAATGTTGAGAAGAGGCGCCAACCCTAAAACTTACAAGGAATTCTACGATTATTGGTGGCAGACCAATGAAGCCGCCTATCTCAAACTATTTGGAACTTCTGAGTTTTCCAGGATACTCTCTCAACTTCTTGAAGCCGGAGTCAATTACAAAAAAGAAACTGACAGCCTGTTGGAGAAACAGCTGGAATTTTTGCCATATCCCAGTAAAACCGATATGGAAAGTGTGTATAAGACCCTGGATACATTGAAAAGAGAAGTGAGAACACTGAAAAAGGAAATGTCAGCATTAAAAGAAGGCAAATCCAAATCCGACAAATCCAAAGATGCCTGATTATAGCGTATGAAGGAGGGGCAAGATGTCAGCCGTAATCGATTTTGACAAGACGATCAGCGAAGTATTGGAGTCTCAGAAAAAATTCCTTAACAGCGTAGATATGCTCTTAAATATGGGCGACCCCCAATCGGACACCACTCTCAAAGACCTGATCTATCAGGAAGACAAAATGAAGCTGTTTCACTATAGACCCAGGGTCAAAAAGGTTTGCAAGACGCCTACCTTGATAATATACGCACTGGTTAATCGCCAGTATATGATGGACCTTCAGCCTGACCGCAGTGTAATCAAGAACCTTTTGGAATCAGGCCTGGATATATATATCATCGACTGGGGATATCCTACTGCCGAAGACAGGTATATTACTTTAGATGATTACATTGATGTATATATTGAAAATGCCGTAAATGAAGTACTCAGGGAATCGGGAGCAGACAAAGTAAATATTCTGGGAGTCTGCCAGGGAGGAACCTTCTCGGCTATATATACCGCGTTAAATCCTCACAAGGTCAAGAACCTGATCACCATGGTAGCCCCTATTGATTTTGAAGCCGGGGCAGCAGACGGTTTACTGTTCAAGTGGGGCAAGGCTATGAATGTAGACAGTCTGGTGGACGCATTCGGGATAGTTCCCGGGGAATTGCTCAATGGCGGATTTGATATGTTAAAGCCGTTCCAGTTGATGATCAATAAATATCTCGGTATTATTGACAATTTTGATGACCCTGAAACCGCCGCCAATTTTATCCGCATGGAAAAGTGGATCCTGGATAGCCCCGATCAAGCCGGTGAGGCCTACAGGCGGTTTATCAAGGATTTATACCAGGAAAACAAGTTGGTGAAAGGCAGCCTGGAGATTGGCGGCAGAACTGTAGATCTGGAAGACATCACTATGCCGGTTCTGAATATCTATGGCGAACAGGATCACCTGATTCCTCCGGCGGCGAGCATTCCGTTCAATGATTGTATCGGCAGTACTGATAAAGAGCTGGTGGCCTATCCGGTAGGACATATTGGCATGTATGTCAGTTCCAAATCACAGCAGCTCCTGGCTCCCAAGATTGCTGAATGGATTTGGAAGCGCGATAAATAGGAACAGACCGGATTGTCCGGCTTCGTCATTGATCACTGCGAATAGGTGAAAAGCTTAACGATAAATGGTTTAAGCCATAAGCAGGGTTATTTAAAGGAGAAATATATGGTCGAAAACACCTACAGTGAACTCATCGTTGGTGCTAGTGGTTATGTGGAAAAAACCATAAGCGAGACCGACGTTTATCAGTACGCAGGCATAACCGGCGATTTCAGCTGGCTGCATGTCAACCAGATGAGGGCCCAGCAAGGTCATTTTAAAACTCGCATCGTACACGGCATGTTGCTGATGGGGTTGATTTCCAATGTGGTCGGCAACCTCATGCCCGGTGCAGGGACTATTTATGAAACCCAGAGCGTGAGGTTCCTTAGGCCTTGTTATATCGGAGATACTGTTAGAGCCCAGACCGAAGTCATTCAGAAGCTTGAGAAAGGCAGGGTGCAATTGCGAACTTTGTGCGTCAATCAAAGGGGGGAACTATTGCTGGAAGGTGAAGCCATAGTCATTCCGCCACGGCAGCATATAGTGGATCTTCCCTGTCCGGGACTTGATGCGGTATCTGCCGGAGCAGCGGCGGAATAAAGAACAAGACGAGGGTTAAAGTTTAGCGTAGAACCTATGGAAAGCTGTACTTGATAAAGGCGCATATTGCGGCCCCGGGCCGCAATATGCGCCTTTTAGGCATTATAACCAACCTCAGTAAGGAGGCCGGGTTGCCCCACCTCGGCCTTCTTATTTTGATTGTAGTTGGTTGACCGCAAGTTTCCTGGCTGCCGGGCATCAGATCCGGAACCGTTTGCGGCGTAAAAACGTGAAAAGATAGCCTGAAATTCATTTTGCACAGGCAGGAAGGGAAAGCAGCGCTGCAGTTATACAGAGGCCGATATATGGATTGCCATCTAACTTATTTTGGATATAAGCAGGGCTGGCCGGTTTTCTGTCGAAAGGAAAAGATATCATTTGCAAGAAAAGCCGGGCAATCGCACCTGATTATTGGCAGGCACAGCAGCCTGTGGCGATTGTGGCGAGTAAAGGGGAAATACATAATGAAAAGGCTGCTTCTCGGTTTAGTGATCCTTTTGGCGGTGACGGGGTGGGCAGTGTCACCCGCGGCTGCTGCACAGTT
>NZ_DIPG01000052.1:0-242 GCF_002426325.1 Syntrophomonas sp. UBA5494
TCCGCTTCGTCCACTTTTACCGTGTAGGTCAGCGGATCGCCGTCGGGGTCCTCGAAAACCTCCTCAAGATTTACGGTATAGGCATCGCCCAGATTGACCTCCGCCACAGCCTCGGCGGGAACACCGCTCTTCAAGGCCGGGGGAGCGTTGCTTTCCATTTGGCAGGTGAGATTGACCGTGTAGGTATCGGTTGAGGTCACATCGCCGTCGTCAGCGGTGAACACCAGGGTGGTGGTCCCTGC
>NZ_DIPG01000052.1:386-11953 GCF_002426325.1 Syntrophomonas sp. UBA5494
CTGTAGCCGGCATCAGCCGCCACGGGGTCCGCATCCTCCACTCTGACCTGGTAGGCCAGCAGGTCGCCATCGGCATCCTCAAAAATCTCGCTAAGATCCAGGGTAAACGTATTGCCCAAGTCGACCTCGGCCGCAACCGTGGCGGGAACGCCGCTCTTCAAGGCCGGAGCGGTATTGCTCGTCTCGCCCTCCTCGGCTACTGTGGCGTCTGCATCTATGTTGACCGGGTGCTCGTCAATCAAGCTCCCCCGCCAGCCGGCTCCCTCACTGGTAGAAAAGGTCGTGTTCTCCACACCGGCATACACGGCCCCCGATCCGCCCGCCAAGGTTATGCCCGGCAGCAGCGAAAACATCATCAACAAAACGAGCAGCAGGCCAATGCCTTTCCCGCGCTTGCGCCCTCTCCGACCACTCATCAATCTGCTCATTTACTTATCCCCTCCTTAATTCTCCTTATCGCCATGACTGATCCGCTCTGGATAAGCGATCCGTAATCTTAATGACTTGGTCACCTCCTTCGCTCCCTCGGGTTCATATGCGCACGGTCATCTACATTGGCCCTTGAATCGAGCTTTCGAACCTGGCTCTGGCCGCCGCCTTTTTCTGGGACTTCTCTTTGCGTGCCTGGGCTCTCCGCTCCAGCTTATAACGACGGTTTTCACTCACCGGCTTTATTCCAGCTTTTTCCAAAATCCTGGGCCAGTTCCCCAGACGCGCTTTGATATATTGGAACCCGGGCACCTCCGCCTTGGTGGGCGGTCGTCCCAACTGATCCGCTATGCCCCGCAGGTACTGATAGAGCTGTTCCTCGCTTTTCATTTGATAAACAATGCTGCACTGGCCTGATGAATCGCTTTCGGTTCCGATTTCCCCTGTATTCTGTCTTGCGGTTTCAAGATGGCTTAGATTCTCAATATTGATTGATTGACGTTCTGATTTCACAAATGAACTCCTTCCGTATCCATAATTGGAAAAAGCCCTGGCTTCCATAGAGAAGCCGGGGCTGATGAACACAATTGAATCCCGCCCTGATCGACAGTTTGCGAACTCACATAACACCTTTCCATGGAAGGCTCGCGAAGTATTGTTAAGGCAGGTTTCCTGGCTGGTGGTTCATCATTGCCTTTTGCTTCCTGGATTTGCTCCAGTGGTCTGTTAAAAAGCATTGCCCCACTTACAGTGGCCCGGACCGCCCGGGATTTTCACCCGGTTCCCTTTTAAATCCGGTTTTGTACCGGATTCACCTTGACAACAAGACGTTCTATATCTAATTACAGGCTTTTTATGCTATCATGCGCCCCCTTAAAATAAAAAAACGGAAACACTATTCTAAAATAGTGCCTCCGTTGTTCGGTCAGCATTTGGCTAGAATCCAATTTTTTTCTTCCAATTTTCCAATGATTCTCTACGGCTCATTATTCCAGCAAAATCATTCATAGCCCGGAATCGGCAATATGCAATAAATGATAATACGCTATTAAATACATGCTATGCCAACATCTTCTTATTGTCAACCGCTTCAAGCCAAGCTTGTATCTAAGCTTCGATCAGTCCGTATTTCAGCTTGATGCGGTCCAGTTTTTCCAGCATGGGGCGGGAAATAAGCCACAGAAATGTGACCGTGGCCGCAGCGTGCACCAGATCAAAGGGAATGCCCTGAATATAAGCCAGATAGAACATTTCCTTCACGGGGCGGGACTGAAACATGAATACCGACGCCGGGTTCATGATGCCGCCGTAGATGAAGAAGGTGGCAAATCCGCCAAAAATACTGAGCGCCACACGATTTCTTCGCAAAATCCCTTTGCGAAACAAAACCCCTGCCAAAAATCCGATGATGCCGAAGCCGAACATCTGCCATGGCGTCCACGGCCCCTGCCCGAAAAACATGTTGGACACAAAGCCGGTGACCGCGCCCACCAGAAACCCGGCCTCGCCGCCAAAGGCTACTCCGGCGATGATGACGATGGCCACCACCGGCTTGAATTGAGGCAGCATGAAAAAGGCGGCACGCCCAGCGACACCGAGGGCGCAAAGCACCGCAATGACGATCAGTTCTCTGGCCTGGGGCCGGCGGCTTTCAAAAACCAGCACAAAAGGCAGCATGGTCTCCAGCAGGATGAGCATGCTGATAAAATAATATTTGCGGTCTCCCAGGTAATAAATCCCGATGTAAATGGTCAGCGGAATGGCAATCAGGATCATCACCATAGCCGACAGGGTACGTTTGGAGAGGCGGCGCTTTTCCGGTGCGGTTTGCTCGTTTTTCAGCGGCGCTACCATTCTTGGACCCCAAAGCGCCCAGGTCACAAGGAAAAGCGCTCCCGCCAGGGTTAAGATCAACCGCGCGTAGCGCCATACGACGCCGGTATCGGCCGCAAGCTCTGTGGCCAAAGCCCCCCCGGCTAAAAGCACGGAAAAGCCGCCCCAGTAGTCCGCAGCTCCAACTATCGCCGCTACAAAGACCGTCGTTCCAAGTAAGGCCGCAATTTTGCGCCACAAGGGAAGCGCGCCCGGCAGCTTCCGGGCCGCATCTTCTTCCGGCCAGGCCGGGGGGTCTTTTTCTTCCCGCATGGCGGGCTTGCGCGGAACACCGGAATCCGCCGGCAAAAGGTTAAATATCCCGGCATCCCCGCCGCAGGCGGTGATGATGTCCTTGGCCGTCACCGCCTGTTCCAGCCTGTTTCGGGCCATGCGGTTTGCCGCCGTAGTGTAAAAGCTGTTGCCGGAGAAGAAGCGGCGGGGCACACCGGCGCTTACAATCCCGCCGTCAAAAAACAGGGCGCAGGTCTGGGCGTGTGCGGCGCAAAACTCCACATCATGGCTTACCATGATGATGGTGACGCCATGAACCAGAAGATCATGGAGGATGGCGGCGAAGACTTGCTTGAACTCACTGTCCATCCCCTTGGTGGGTTCATCCAGTAGCAGAATTTTCGGCTCCAAAAGCAGCACTTTGGCCAGAGCCGCCCGCTGCTGCTCACCCCCGGAAAGATCGTAGGGATGCCGTTGCATAAACCCGTCCAAACGGCACAGCCTGGATATTGCGCTGATCCGCTCCTCTTTTTCCCACTTAGCCAGCTTTTTTCCCGCCAGCATCTCCAGAAGATCTTCCCGCACGGTTTTTTTCACAAACAGGGCCTGGGGATTCTGGGGCAGGACCCCCAGCAGCCTGTCAAACAGCTGAGCTCCGATTTGGGAAAATTCCCGCCCGCCTATGAGGACACTGCCCCGATAGGGTTTGTTCAGATTGGCAATCAGCGAAAGCATGGTGGTCTTGCCGGTGCCGTTGCCGCCCACGATGGCGTAGAACTCACCCGGGAACACCCTTAGTGACAAACCTTTGATCACATCGGGGGCGTCTTTTTCATAGCGGAACCACACTTCGTCCAGCTCCACGGCGGGGATGCCTGCTTGATCACCAGCCGGCGGATCTTCATACGCAAGCGCAGCCAGCGGTTGTCTTGCGGACAAATTCTCCAGCCAGGCCCGGCCTTCCCGCACCGTAACGGGGCAGAGCAGGTCGTTTTCCACGCCGGCGTAGATCCGCATGGGGACCGGCATGGCCAGAAACATGCCGTGGCGTCGATTTTTCAACTCTTCGCCCACTTCCCGCGGGGCGCCGTCGCAGATGATCCGCCCCTCGTCCATGACCAGGACGCGGTCGGACAAAGGAAATACTTCCTCCAGGCGGTGCTCAGTCATGAGTACGGTGATGCCCAGTTCCCGGTTTATCTTGCCGACGGTGGCCAGAAAATCTGCTGCCGCGATGGGATCCAGCTGGCTGGTGGGCTCGTCGAGAATGAGTACCGAGGGCTGCATGGCCATGATGGAGGCCAGATTCAGAAGCTGCTTTTGCCCGCCGGAAAGATCGGTGACATTTTGATAAAACCAGTTTTGAATGCCGAAAAAAGAGGCCATTTCCGCCACCCGCAGGCGAATGGAGGGGGTGTCGAAGCCCAGGCTTTCAAGTCCGAAGGCCAACTCATGCCAGACCTTGTCGGTGACGATTTGATTATCGGGGTTTTGCAATACAAATCCGATCTTGGCGCTCTGGGTGCGCAGGTCAAGGGCGGATAGAGGCATTCCCTCGAACAAAATCTCGCCGTCTTTCTCCCCATGGGGTGAAAGTGAAGGCTTTAACTGCCGGAGCAAAGTGGTTTTCCCGCAGCCGGAAGGACCGCAAAAGGTGATGAACTGACCCTCTTCTACGGAAAAAGAAAGGCCGCAGAGCGCCTTTTTGTCCTGTTGGGGATAGGAAAAGGTCAGATTTTTGACTGTATAGACTTCCATTTGCGCTCCTCCTGAATCTCAATGACGATCGGTACGCTGCACAGCAGCAGATAACAGAGAAAAACACTGACCGGATAGACGCCCAACAGCCCCCCTTTCATGGAGGGAAAATAGCGCCAGTACAGGCCGCCCATAAAGGAGGCGGTCAGTATGTACAGTCCGGCGCCGCCTATCACATAGAGCGCTTTTTTGTCCCGTTTGTCCAAACGGTAGATGGAAAAGGCGGTGCGCCCCGGCAGGCCATAGCCCCGGCTTTTCATGCTGTCCGCCGTTTCAATGGCATTTTCCAGCGCCCATGTGACCATAATGGACAGAATTTTGATGCCATGCCCGGCCCGCTGCAAAAGGCTTCCGTTTGATACATCCCTTCCTACGCATTTCTGAGCATTGGAGACCACCTTGAGCTGTGTCTTAAAGCGCGGCACAAAACGCAGTGTCATAGACAAAATCAATGACATGGCGGGGATGATTCTCCCAAAAAGATAAACAAATTTATCGGAAGTCATGACCGTATTGTAACAGGAAAACCAGCAGATCACCGTAACGATCATGACTGCCGCCGCAAGGCCGTAGGCGATGGATTCCAGTGTCAAGGGATTGCCGCTGTTCAAATAGGTGAGTATGGTGGCGCCCTCATGATTGAAGGCCGGATTGACCAGAGCCGCCACCAGCAGCATGGGCAGCATATATTTTAGATTAAAGGCCGCCGCCCGCTGTCCGTTTAAAGTCACCGAATAGGTGAAGGCATTGACCAGGGATATGACGAGACAGACCGGGTGCATAAAAAACATGGAAAAAAGCAGCACCAGGGTGAAATACAGAAAATTGACAGTGGGGTGATAGCCCGCAAAAGCCCCTCCGCTCATTCGCCCCCCACGGCATAGTAGCCGCCTACGTCAAGGCCAAGATCACAAGTATACACCCATTCGATGACATCGCCATCCTTCAGCGCATAGCGGGAACAGCCGTAATTGGGGAACCAGCCGTTCACCTTGTACATCCAGCCGGAAAGCTCTCCACAGTCAAACTCATAGAGGTTGTTTATGCCTTCGATATAGGCGCTGTTGTAAATGGGCGTGTTTTCAAACTCCATATGGATTTTATTGCGTTTCATTTCACGCTGGAGAAGGTTGAACACGCTTTCACCCTCGTAAAAGGTCACTTTCTGCGCCGGAAAAATAACCCCGTCGTCCGGCACCAGCTCCACCTTCTCCGGATCCAGCCATTTAATATTCTTGAGAATGGTGTCGCAACGCACCGACAGGGTGCAGGTGTAGGCGGTGGCTCCGATGACCGCCTGCTGCGGCTCCACCGGGACGGGCTTGCCTTCCGGCACAGGGTCGGTAAGATATTTATCCTTGCCGGTGTTATCGCTAAGGACCATGCCCTGCGCAGTGGAATATGCAGCCGAGCCCTTCTCCACCCCCGGGGATGATACGGCGCCTCCGGCAAGAGAGGCCGCCAGGGCCAGCTTTTCATCGGCATTAAGGGGGCGGTCGCTGTCGGATCCCGGGGCAGTGGCGGGCCTGCTCGCATCAGGGGATTGCTCCGGGGCCTGTTCGGGCGGAGTTTCCGGAACAATCGTTCCGGTTGCGTCTTCGGGGGAGGATGCCGGCGTCGGAATGGTTTCCGGCGCAGCGGACATATTGCTGCCCGGCGTTGCCGCGGAGAACGGCGCCCATCCCCGCAAGCCCGGGGCGCTGCCGCCCCACCAAAACGCGCCGGCCAGAACGCAGAGGATCACCAGGGCTGCAATGATGTTGCCTTTATACTTGCTCAATCCGTAGCACCTCCTTAGATGAGATTGGCAGCTGCCAGCATACGGAAAAGCATCTCGGCAATCTCACAGCGTTTTATGGCGACCTGGGGGAGGATGTCAAAATCATTCTGGGAGAGAATGTCATAACTGTAGCAAAAGGCCAGCGATGCCCGGGCCCAATCAGAGGCGCTGACATAATCTCCGAACTGCGCCAGCACGTCTCGCACCGCGCCGTCATCCAGGGCGGTGTCCAGACCGGCCAGCCTGGCGGCCCGGTCTATCATAGCGGCCGCTTCTTCACGGGTGATAACTCCCATGGGATCAAATATGGTTGCGCTCTTTCCGCTTACGATGGCATAGTCATAGGCCGCGCCCACATAGCCCGCGTACCAGCTGTCTGAGGCAATATCAGTAAAAACCGGGTGTTCCTTTGGCGCAAGCCCCAGCCCCCGGACCACGATGGCGGTGAATTCGGCGCGGGTTATGGTAGCGTCCGGATCGAACTCCGTATCGGTTTTGCCATTAATAATGCCTCGCGCTGCCAGGGCCTCGATGGCGGGCTGGTTGACGTGGGCGCTGATGTCGACAAAGGTCAGACCCGGATGAAGCAGCGGCATAGGTTTGACATCGGCGTGCTTGCCGGCAAGACCAGTTCCTGCCTTCGGTCCCTGGCTGACCGCGTCGGCGATCTGCAGGGCGTCGCCCATGCGATACAAACTGCTTTGCCCGTTGCGAGCGCGCTGGGCGGCAACAAGTCCGTAAAATCCCTGCTCGGTCGCCATCTGATTTGAGCCGCTGCCGTTGGCGGTATGAAGAAATCCTTCCCCGGGGCGATAGAAGGTTAAAAGGTTATCCAGCATGGTGTTGCCGTTCTTGACAAAGCGCGGGTCGTCAAGGGGCAGCCCCAGTTCGCACAAAGCCGTAATAACCTGGACGCAGCTCTCGGAATTGACGGTGCCCCAGCTGGCAAATCCGCCATTCTTATTCTGCAGCGCGGACAGGCAGGCCAGGGCTTCCTCAGTCACCTTTTTCACATCGGCCCGGTGCTGGTATTTGGCCAGTGCTTGCAAAGCCATGCCGGTGATATCCGGATCGGCTTTGGAATCGGCGGCGGTTGCTCCCTCCATCCCGCCTAACAGGGAGAAGCCGCCATCAGAAAGCTGCCGCGACAGGATTTCATCCACATACATATCCCGGGTGGCCTGGGTGGCTGCAGTGGGATTTTGCGGAATAGGGTAGTTGCCGGAGTCAAGGGCCATCAACGCCCAGATGGGACCGTTGATTCCCTGCCAGATGGTCTTGTCAAAGTCACCCAACGGGGTTAAAAGATTGTATCCCGCCACATTTCTGGGGTCTTTGCCGATAGAGGTCAACGCCACCGTCAGGCGCGAGTACTCAGTGTACTTTTTGGCGTGCAGCACGCCCTTGCAGGCCCGGACATAGGCTTCCACCGTGGAATAATAGTTTTGGTAATACTGTTCCGGCACCTGATAGCCGCTACGGGCCAGGCCCAGCACCGCCCATTCGCCGCCGACGGAACCCACCTGGGGATTTTTGACGGTTTTATAAACATAGGCCGCCGTATCCTCCAAAGCCGCATCCACTGTCTGCGGCGTGGCGGCAAAGGCTGCCGCGCTGCTCCCCAGCACTATCATCAGCGCCAATAAAAGCAATAAGCTTTTTTTTATCGCTCGCATGTTTTTACACCCTCCTTATCTTTCTTTGCCTGATCGTTTATTGCGGCGATTCCGCCTTCTTATCCCCGTCTGCTTACTTTCCATTATTGGCTGTTTTTTCGATTTCATCCCGCCATCATCCTTATATATATTCACGACATTATGAGTCGTTTCTTCCCACAGCGCCCCTTGGTGGAGCTCCGCAGGGAGGACCGGCTGCATTGCGGACCGGCCCCCCTGCGGTTCTTTGTGGGATGGGGACTCTTTTTAACAAAATTTCAATAAAAGCTCTGTAATATGGCGACCATTGCGGCCTGGACGGCATTGCTGGACCAATCAGGAGCACCTCCTTCTTTGCCGCTAATCTCCATAACTGATTTACTGCAGATTTAGGTATTTACAGCTTTATGGACTTGGTCACCGCTTCCACCCTGACTGGCTCACCATTCTGCACGATGATTTTCAGCTCCCCGTATTCAGAGCCGCGGATGATTTCAATAATCTTTTTTTCCCTCTCACTCAATTCACTTATCGACTCCTTTTCATCCATTAACCTCCGATCCTCCCCTCACACCCTTAATTTTGGCAGCTGGCATTTTTAAAGCACATTCCCCCAGATTGACATAACTCCGGCTTCCTATGGAAACCGGAGTTATGAGGCAAAAACATTCATCCGTATTAAGCAGTCTCACCCTCACAGATCACCTTTCCATGGAAGGCTTATGGAATATCGTTAAGGCAGGTTTTCTGGCTTGTGGCTAATCTCTGCCTTTTCCCCGCCCGGATATTTCCCGGTACACGTTAAAAAGCAGTTCCCACTTACAGTGGCCGGACCACCCGGGACTTTCACCCGTTAGACCGCGCCCATGCCGGGCGCACAATAAAAAACGGAAACACTATTCTAAAATAGTGCCTCCGTTGTTCGGTCAGCATTTGGGCTAGAATTCAAATTAAATCTTTTTAATTTTGCTAAATTTTTCACCGACCCATGATTGTAAAAATACAATCATAAGCGGACCTATAATAGCGATTTATTCTATTAAATACATGCTATTCCAACATCTTCTTGTTGTCAACCGAAACAAGTGCCCCTTGTTGCCTGCTGTATACTGTTCCCCCGCTGTGTTCCCGGGAAATTACAGTAGCCACATGTAATCCTGTCGGCAATCCATAACGGCTGTTATATAGACAAAAGTTAACTTTCGTCCCGTTAGCGAAAGTGGCATTTACCATTGCACAAAGTTCCGGGGAGATACAGGGGGATGGTTGAATCGCCCCCTGTGTCATTCCTTTTGCGGCAGATATCCATAGCGGGTACAGGAAAATAGGAGATAAACCATCCGCCGTAAACCAACAAAGAGAATTATTTAGCTATGTTTTCGCCAAAACGTTGAAGGAGCGTTGCCACCTGGGCGCGGGTTGCGGTTTCTGTTGGGGCAAGCGTTGTGGATTCCATGCCGGTGATAAGCCCCTTGGCGACAGCCCATTTCATTGCTTCGAGAGCCCATACGCTGACCGCCGACATGTCGGCATATGCCGTGAGATCCGTCGAGGCGCTCGTATCATAACCCTTGTACGTTGCGTAGCGATACAGGATTGCCGCCATCTGCTCGCGGGTGATATTGTCGTTAGGCCCGAAACGCCCATCGTCATATCCTTCGACGATGCCGTTGGTATTGGCCCAGATGACGGCGTCGGTGTACCACTGGCCGCTCTCCACATCAGTGAAGCGATTTGTCCCCATCACCATGGGTAAGCCCTCCAACCGGTACAGAACGGTGACGAGCATGGCGCGCGTCATAGGTGTGTCTGGACTGAAAGTTGTTGGGCTCGTGCCGCTAAACAAGCCGTTTTTGAATACGTACCCGACCGAATCGTAATACCAGTCACTTTCCGATACGTCCGTGAACGGGTTCATCCATGTCTGATGGTAAACGACCGCGAATTTGGAGAAATGACTGGTTTTAAAGACGATGCAGCCCGTTGCCGCATCATAGTATGCGCCGCTCATCTCCGTGGCGCCGCCGTTTTCGTCTATGTAGTAGACGGCGAGGTTATCCGTGTCCTCGCCAGCCGCCGGTGTATAAGGCAGGCTGACGGTAACAATTCCGTTGCCGAAATCGATGATTTTCTTCCCGCCGACCGTTATCGTCAGGTCAAAAACCGGATGGTTGCCGACGAGCTCCCTGTTGACTTCGGACAGGCTGGCCGGGTCAAGCTGCTCGGCGGACATCGTAAAACTGCCGCCGCCCTCCGCGGCGATAGCCTCGAGCGCGTTGTTGTCAATATCGAAGTTGCCCGTCGATGTTTCGACGATCAGAGACATACCAGCAGACGCAATGTCAGATACGGAACCGGACGGTAGTACGACCGTCGACTTCGTGACGGGTTGGTCCGTTTTGGCGCTTATCGTGATGTTCGTGGCACCGTTTTCACCGGCCGCGTTGATGATCGCGTCGATATCGGCCTCACTTAAGATCGCCGATGCTTCGCCGTTCTTAACGGTGATTGTGGGAGTGATCGTAGGCTTGGCCGCATTACGTGTACCCCCGTTATCCCATTTGTCCGTGCCTTCCTCTTTCGTATAATCGTCGGTATAATGGAAAACGATTATATCGCCGTCGTTAAGATATTGTTCGTCAATGCCCAGCAGCGGATGCGTACCGTTGAGCGTATACATCCAGCCGGAATAATTGCCGTTGGTGAATTCCGCCAGCGTTACACCATCTTTGGTTATACTTTTCACATAATTTCCACTGGGGTTTGACCATGTGAGACCGGCTTCCGTCAAAGCGGTTTCAAACACAACCCGGACCGTGGCGTCAACGGAAACGGTATAGACTTTTTCATCTATCCACGTGATCAAATTATCACTGCTCAGAGTATGAACGGCTCCGTTCTCACCGTCAGCAGGAGCTCCTAAAAGGCTGAAAGACACATTGATTTTGGTGTTCCCGGATTCTCCCGAAGTGACCCGGACAGTGTAGCTGGTTTGAGCACTCAGGTATTTGACCGTTATGGTTTTGACTCCCTTGACAGTGCTGTCAAAGCCTGAAAACGTCACATCCTCCAGGTTCAGGGGTACGATTGCGCCGTCACTGTAAGAGGCGGTTACGGTCATACCGGCGTTGCTGAAACTTTCTCCCAGTATATATTCGGTCTTATAAGAGCCGGAGAGGGTAATTCCGACCAAAACAGGTCCGTCAGCGAAAACCGGATATGTTGCTCCCTGTATCCAATTGCCGGTGCTGCTGCCGCCGGCATTCAACAGCGCGGTGATACTGCCGTCGGCGAACTCTTCCTCAGTTGAGGCGATACAGATTTCGTCTGCGTTAAATATGTAATCAATGCCAAACTTAGTGCCGTATTTCGCATGGTCTTTTGTAATAATGGTCTCAATCTTTCCGATTCCGCTATCGGCGCCGCAGCTATCAAGATAGTAGTTATTTTCTATTCCCTGGTACTTATTGAAGCTCTTTAAGAAACCGATTATTCCGCCCTCTGTCGCGTCTGGATATGTGGCTCTAATACTGCCGTAAAAGTGGTTGTTACTGACGTATCCGAAGCCGTTGTCCCAACAGCACTCGCAGCCGGGTTCGGCGCCGAGAATGCCTCCGATCTGATTAAGGCCGGTGATATCGGCGGCAACATAACAGTTCATGATCGTCACCACAGGGGTATTGGGGGCGGTTCCGCTGCCGTCATAGCCGCTGCCTGCTATGCCGCCCACGCGGCTGCCGGTGGCGACTACAGCACCGCAGAACGCACTGTTTTTGACAGAGCATATGCCCATAGCCTGGCCCTTTACGCCAATTAAACCGCCGACATTGTTAACGCCG
>NZ_DIPG01000052.1:12055-21161 GCF_002426325.1 Syntrophomonas sp. UBA5494
GACATTGTTAACGCCGTAAACCGTAGCATAGCTGACACAGTTGTCGACTGTTCCATTTAAAAGTCCCGCAAAGGAGCCGATGGCGGAGCGATTTTTTGCATAGCCGATGACGACGCTTTCCTCAATGGTGCAATTGCGGATGGTCACGGTATTGCCCCCAGAGGCATACCCGCCGATGAATCCGGAGTACAGGGTGCTGCTTCCCGACTTGATCGTCACATTATCGATTAAGACCGTTGCAGGAACGCCGGTCTGATAATCCCCGTCACTGCCGTAATCTACATCGTATGCGTTTATCAGGCCGTATCCCGCAATTTTAACGCCATAAATGTTCAGGTTTCTGACACTGGCTTCACGAACATAATTAAAAAGGGGCAGACCGTCTTCCGGTATGGTGAGGGTTTTACCGCCTCCGTCGAAAACGCCGCAGAACGGCAAGATATTTATGCCGTTTTCCGGGTCGGCGGCGCCGTCTTTCAGATTGCCGATCGGCTCCCAGCCGGCGGGCAGGGTGACATCGTTTTCCATCATAAACACGGTATTCGCCATACCGTAGCCCTGACTGACCAAATCGCGCAGAAGAACCAGATCGTCAGCGTCCTCAAGCAGATAAGGGTCATCCGTCGTGCCCGCGCCTGCCCAGTCGCCGCCTACTTCGGCCAGCGGCAGGATGGTTACGGCTGCTGTTTCTGTGACGGCGGTGGCCGTCAGGCTCTGTATGGTATTGGTCACTTTGCAATAGTAATACTGGGTTCCGACCGTATCGGCAGACGGGATATACTGTATATTGGTTGCCCCCTCTATAAGTCTGCCGCCCTGAACGCTGTCCGTGTCATTGCAATACCACTGATAGCTTAAAATACCGTTATCCGCCACGGATGCTTCCACATGCAGAGGTGCGGGGACGCTCCCTCGTATGTATTCGCCGCCGGTCGGCTGGACATTGATAGAAGGCGTCTCGGCCACAAAAGCAGTCAGGTGGATGGCAACAACGTTGCTCTCAGCCTGATATTCTCTTCCGTTTACCGTATATGACACAATACACTTATAACATCTGTTGCCTTTTAAAAACGGCAGAAACGGCTTGGTATTTACTGTATCGGTGGGCGGAGTATAACTGGCGGAAGTCGCTCCCGCGATAATGTCATCTGCCTGTCCTAAAGCCATTTCCCCCACATACCACTGATAAGTGAGTACGCTCGTTTCCGTTTCGGTCGTCTGAGCTTCGACAGTCAATGGCTCCGCTTCGTCGAACTGGGTGTAGTTTGCCCCCTGCGGCTGCGTGATGATTGCCGGTATGTAATCCACATCCGTCCGTTCAAGGGTCAGCACATAGGTGGTGGTCTCAAAGCGTACATTGCTTATCACTATGGGAATATCCATCTTTCCATTGGCATCCCACTGCATATCTTGCTGTTGGATAGTCAGTGTTGTTCCGGGGGTTCCGTTTACAGTAGTAACTGTTCCCTGAATTCCTGCCCCTGTTACGGAAACAGTGATGTTATTCACGGTAACGGGAACATCCACGGCATAAAGCAGATTATGATAGGCAACGGCGCGGTCCAGCGGCCGCAGGTTGTTGTTGCTGTCTTTAACGGTAAGCACTCGCAGCGCACATATGTACCTGACATTCACGGTATAGCTCTGCAGAATGCTGTCGCCGCTGCGCACTTCGATTTTGATTTCACGGACCAACGAGGATGTCATAAAAGGGTTTGGAAGCATCGTATACCCGCCGCCGATCTCGATCTCCTGCTGGACTGCATTGGCATCTTCATAGCTGGCATAGACCTGGCAGCCTTCCGGCGCACCGGAAATGAGCGGGGCGCGGGCATAGAGATTAAACTGGGAATTCCCGGCAAAATCCGGAATGATCAGATCGTAGTTATCTGCGGCGCCATCAAATTCAGGTGATAGTTTTAAATTCATATAGTTTGTCGTCGGGTTTACCGCAACGCTGAATTCCAGATCGGACAGATAGTTTTCCTGGGGCTCGGTTGGACCGGCGGCATTGACTATGATCGCATCCGATGGGTCGGACACATTCCCTGCCGTGTCAATAGCGTACACGACGTATGTATCCGGAGCGAAGCCCGCTGTGCTCAGGGCTGCCGGTGTATCAGCCGTTGCCGGGGTTGAGACGCCATTGGCCGTATCGGCGGCGGCTTCTATGTCAGCTTTGGTCGCGCCGGTATCGGACGGGACCAGATACAGTGTGCCGTCCTCATTGCTGGTCGCTGAAATATCTTCACCGACAATCACCGGCCCCGCCGTAACATCGCTCAGAACGGGAGAGGTCTCGTCTGCTGCCAGCGCCGATAACGGCGTCATACCCAACAACATGACTAAAACAAATATCAGGGCCAATGCTTTTTTGCCGAGTGTCTTCTTGCTCATAAGGTTCTTTATCCTCCTTTCGTTACCTGAAAGGTTTGCATGTCTCCATATTAATATCTGGGCGGCCAAAATTCGGCCGCCCATTTGTTCTTTGGTCGATTCGCCTATAAAATATTATAAATATTACCAGGGCTCGCCCGTATCCCAGTGCCTATCAAACGCGCTGACGTCAAACACAATCTCCATGTCGTCCGTTAAAGCGATATTGCTTGTATACTCTTCGGCTTCTTGAATGACGCCGTCTTGCGTATACGCAACATTCCAGCCGGTGCCGGTCGCGTGTCCCCACTTATTTCCGTTTTCTCCCTCGTAATAAGTAACGTTATACGTGAGTGTCTGCGGGCTGACATTGCTGATATAACCGCCGTTGGGTATATTGACGTCATCCCATCCGGCGTAAATACTATAAAAACCTTTATCAAGAAAAGTCACGATTATAGCGTCCAAAACGGAGGCATCGCCGTTGAGCGGGTCCGGTTCGCCGCTGGGGAGATAATAGGACTGTTTCAAGCTATAATCGACATAGAGCTGAACATGATCAATATCAAGCGAATAGTCTTGAATATAAAAGTTTGCGTTAGGATTACCCGATCCTATATAGTCGCCGCTTGTATCGAAGTCGCCGTATCTGATCGAAACGGTGACCGCGTCTTGTGCCGCCGCCACGCCAGGAAGGCTCATTGTCATTAAAAGTATTAAAAGTATCAACGCGGTTTTTTTACTGATGGTTTTCATTTTTAATTTTCCTTTCTTTAAAAACGGGTTTTGATCCTCCGCATTTATCTTTTGCCATTGATTATTCGGACTCGGGGCGGAACAGGTGATGATTGCCCTGTTTTATCGCCCCTCATTCTGCCATTGCGATTGTATCTTTTCTTATCCTTATGCGGGAATCTACAAAGTCAGATAAAACATTGCAATTTCTTAAAACTTACCTAAATGGGATTGACGCCGAACTGGACAAGGACTATTTGTTATTTATCATATAACCCCCCCTTTCAAACAGGCCGAACAAAAAGGCATGGAAAATCTTTAAAGAACTCGCAAATGCTTCAGCAAACCTCTTCTCCCAGTACAAACCTTGGGATGCGTACCCTGCGCATGAGTTTGGGCCGGTATTCATTGACCCCTATACTTATTCGCAGAAGCGAAATAAGGGCGTCATCATTCCAGTTGCTCAAGCTATGGCTATCGCCCAGCAGTTCATCCCCAAAAGCGGAGTCTGCCCGGTTTATTTCTTTTTCCCGGCGGCTGCAGCCAAAGTGCTTTATATAAAATTTCATTGAAAAATAAAAACGGCTGCCACAATCAATCGATTGTCACAGCCTAATTTCTGTACAACTGGAAAGCCCTGCCTTCCGTCAACCGGCGGGCAAAGCAATGTTCAAGCAGGTCTTCTGGCTCACGCTTATGGAGCTAACTCCTGCGGACCGCGCTCTGCCTTCCCAGATCTCCCAGTGGCCGGCTTGCGCCGACGAACGCGGCCCTCGGCGCTTACAGCGGCGGTTCCGCTCGGGACTTGCACCCGATTTCCTATCCTCCCGCAAGGCCACAGGCCCTGCCGGCACTTGAAATACTATTCGGTTTTCGCTGACTTATCCTCTCAAGGAGGCATCACAGTGACCCGCCCGCGGGGCATCTCACCCCATTCCTCCGCCGGCAAACCGGCGGACTGCTCGTACACTATTTACTTGGAAATAAATAAAAGGTGAAATCGCCCTCTGCCGGAAACGATCTCAGGCGCTGTTTTGCAACAACAAACCTGACCTCCATTCGTTGATTGGAGATCCGTAACCGGCAAAGCATTCCACCTTGATGCTAAACCCATTCTATGGCTGACAGACCTGACTCGCGGCTAACGCCGCACACAGTGAAGATAAGACCGTGCCGGATTCTCACCAGCTTGTCATTTGACACAACCGCCGCCCTCTTACAAGGACCCTTTGTGACCATAAAACGAAATACATATTCTGTTTGTTTAAAATTACTATAATGTTCCCGTGTCGTCAACTACTGTGTTTTGACGGCAAGTTATGTCATTCTTCTTATTTTGGCCCGCGGCGCTTCTATTGAAAAAGGCCCGAAAGTATTTTCATACGCTTTATGAGGCATCGTTATGTTCCGGCTGATATGTCCGTGGAAACATATCAATCTTCATAATGCCCTTTACAGGAGATAATCCACAAATTATTGTTATCATCAAAATTATAAACTAACCTATGCGCATGATTGATTCGTCTGCTCCACGCCTTGCGGTATCTTAAAGGTTCAGGTTTCCCAATGCCTTTTGATAAACCATTTCTTTCAATATCTTTTACAAGCTCATTGATGCGTTTGAGTATCTTTTTGTCTTGAATCTGCCACGATAAATAATCATCCCAGGATTTGTCTGACCATATTTTATTCATCGTCTACCTCAGTCAACTCATGAACAGTTCCTTTCCCTGATGCAAGCTGTTCCATTGACCGATCAATCATTGCAAGGTATTCTGCATTTCTTGCTGCTTTCATTATTGTGTTGTATTCCTCAAGGCTTATAATAACGACATTTTTCTCATCTTTCCGGGTAACAATTACTGTTTCCCGGTCATCGGTAACACGATCACAATATTCTTTTAATTTGTTTCGTATTGTCGAATAGTTTACTGCTAGCATATAAGATACCTCCCTTCGGATATGCGCAACAATATATTTTGACAATATTATGTACAATTTATTGTACCATATAGTGTACGCCTGTCAAGCAGAAAAACAAAAGCAACGACCGCGTGGCCGTATATCAAGAGACGGTTCTTTTGTTCCTGTGAGAAAACAAAAGAACCGTCTTGTTTCTTTATTTACCAGTCATGCTTTACCTAACCGGAGGCAGAGTGTTTGTACCCCCCTTTCGCACCCGCCTCACCTTGCCTTCTTCAGGCTGCCTTCCCGGCAGTCTTAACTTCAGAAGCCTTGTTTTCGTCATGCCTTTTAAACTCTTCCAATGAACTCGGATTACACTTCCTGGTTCTGCACCAGGCTGACGATGATCTGCACATCAGTGGTGTCGGAAGAGCCGTCGCCGTTGATGTCAGCTGCCAGGCGCATCACCGGGGATATGATCTCAAAAGCCGGGTCAGTCAGATAGACTCCGGTATACAGGTCATAGACCAGCTGGGCATCGATGATGTTCACCAGGCCTGCTCCGCTCTGATTGACATTGCCGTCATAGTTGATCTCCGGCGCCGTGCCTTCAACACAGCTGATGCCGGCCAGAGCCGTACCTTCATTCACATCCGCTGCCACAAAGCATACAAACAGCTGGTATTTTTCGGAGTAATACATCTCCGTATCGTTGTACTGGTATTTGTAGCCTTCAGGTGGATTGGCTGCAAACTTCAATACTTTGAAACCGGTAGGGGCTCCCTTATAATCGTCGAAGCCGATGAAGCTCACCGTTCCCTTAAGCTTTTGGGTGAGGGTTACGATAATATCTGCGGTCAAGGCGCTGCCGGGGATGGTGTAGATCCCTTCAATGGCGGTCAATACCACCGGGCTGCCGCTTCCTACCGTGTAGGCTACGCTGACGATCTCCTTACCGGGATCGGGAGTGATGCTGAACACCACGTCGGCACCGTAGCTGGCTTTACCGTCCTCAACTCCGGAGATAACTGTCGCCTGCTCGGGCAGGATGATGTTGACGTTGATATCCTGAGTGGCTGTGGCGGTATAGGCGGCATTGGCGGAAAATGCTGTGGCTGCGATGCTTTCATAATCCACATTGCCGCTGCCGTCATTCCACAGGGGACTATCCAGTATATAGCCGCTGTCTGCGGTGGCAACCGGTTCGACAAAGGGGGTGGTGTAGAAGTTGTCGGTGTACAGTCCGGGTATTCCATATTTGGTATAGGCGATGGCAGTGTCCATGCTCACATGGGATCCCGCTGTGAAGCTCACGGTCAGGTTGTGCACATTGACGCCTACGTTGGCTCCAATTGCTGCTGCTTCAGGGTCGCTGGGATCGCCGCTGGCTCCCACCAAAGCTGAAATGACGGAAAATACCGCCTCATTGCTGCCTGCCGGGAGGTCGTGTCTTACCCGGAAGCTCAGGCTGCCCTGATTGCCGGTAGGGGTGCTGGAACCAACTCTGGTGATGACCAGCTTGCCTGCCAACGGGTTGTCGGTGACGGTGAAGCCGTTTCCCAGGTTGTAGCCCGCGTTGCTTACTTTGGTCTTGTCATAGCTGACTACGGTCTGCAGGGCGGCGAAGCTGCTGATGCCATCTGACCCGTTGACATTGAGATTCATGGTGACGGTGTCTCCGGGGTTTTTGTCGGTATCAGCGCTGACTAGTCCCACGGTGTAGCCAGTGGTTTCCTCCGCCTCCGTCTCTACGGTGATGGTATAGGTCTCGGCGGGGACGCCGGGGGCGCCGTTCATGCTGGGCCAGGATGGATCGCCGCATACTACGTTAATAATAGATCCATCACTGATGGGTATGGTTGCGGTGCGCCGGTACTCCGTCCCGGTGTCCTGAGTTCCCAGATAGCTGCGCACCTGGAAGTTCTTGTTGCTGGCAGTGGGGGTGACGATAACGCCCTCGGTACCTTCAGGCACCGTCAGGGTATAATCATGGGCGTCTTTGTCAAAAGACGGAGATAAGGTCCCGGTGCTGAAGGCCATTGCCTTTAGGGTCTTGTCGTTGTTGTCCCAACTGCCCCCCAGGTCTTCGCCCAGGTTGGTGGTGTACATGACCCGGAGCTCATCCCCGGGCTGCAGTGCTCCGGATAGCACAGTGACGCTGTCAAAACCGGTATGGGTGAACCAGTCGTTAAGGGTCCCCATCCAGCCGCTGTCTTCACCGCAGGCCTTTTGTGCCAGGCCGTTGATGGAGGAGATGTAGCCGCCCTCGGCGCCTGTCTGGGTGGCTTGCACCGAATCCAGGGCCGCCACCACGGCCGTCATCATGGTGCTCTCTTCGTCGATGTCCACCCAGGCGTCAGCCAGGAGGCCCTCCCAGACAGCGCCGGCGCTGACCGGCCAGACGGTGTTTTCCACGATCACATGCACCTGGCCGATGGCGGAGGAAGGAACGGTGATGACGCCGCTGAGCTGCAAGCTGTCGGTGACCAGGGTTTCACCTTCGCCTTTGGACAGGTCTGCGGTGAAGGAGAAGCTGCCGGCGGTTGTTCCGCTGGCGGCGCTAAAGCTGTCCATGGCAACCGTCACGGTGACGCCGTTCAGGTTGAGAGTGGAGAGCTGGGCCTCAACCCAAGTCTTGATGCCCGGCTCGGTGTTGGCCGCGGCCATGGGCACGGCCCAGGGCAGGCTTTGAATGGCGGCCTTGACTGCCGCCACGTCGGCCTGATTCCCTGCTGCGGGATCCTGTGAGACGCTGATCTGAACGGTGTAATTTGCCATGCCGCCGTCTTCGGCGGTGACGGTGAAGCTCCAGGTGGCGCCGTTGTCGGCGGTAACGGGTACGCTGCTGCTCGCCTTGGAGTTCATGGTGGTAATGATCACTTCGGCTGGGGTGACTGCAGCCGGATCGGAGCCGTAGGGCAGAACCGCGGTGAAGCTGCTGCCTTCACCGGCTGTGGCGGTTGTGCCCTTTACCATAACCGATCTGACCCGGGTATCCGAGGAGACCCCGAAGGCGTCGGACATGTCGTAAAGGGAGTGATCCTCGCTCACGAAGCGGTCGTAGGCCACCAGGGCGTAAGCGGCCTGCTCGGTGGCCATCTGGTTGGCTCCCGCGGAGCTTTCGCCGAAGCAGCCGTTGTCTTGGTCGTAATAGGTTAAAAGCCCTGTCAGGGGATTTTTGCCTTCTGCTGTGATCCACTGGGCGCCGGTGGGATCCATACCCAGGGCGCACAGGGCGGTGACCGCCTGGGCGGTGCTGCAGGTGCTGACATTACCGCCGCCCCACCCGCTGAAGCCGCCGCTGGCCGGATCTTGCTTTTCTTTGAGAACATCCAGGGCCTCATCCAGGTTGGTCTTGACATTTGGATTCGTGTAGTACGGAGCCAGGGCCTGGATGGCCATGGCGCTCATGTCCACGTCGGCGCTGCTGCCGGAAATGGCCCAGCCGCCGCCTTCCAAAGCCGCCGCCAGGAGGCCGTCGACGTAATCGCCGGTTGCCTCTGATTCATAGGGTTTGGAGTTTAAGGCCAGAAGAGCGAATATCTTGGCGCTGAGGGACATGTCCTCATTGTAGGTTGCGTAAGCCTCGGTCAGGTCCCGGCCTTGGTAATCCGAGGCGTCTATACCTAAGGCTGTCAGGGCCAGGGTGACCCGCTCGTAGTCGGTGGCGGCGGTGATGGTATCACCCGCCGCCAGGGCCGCGTCCAGATTGTCGAGATAAGTCCTGGCCCAGTCGCTGTCCTTATCCACCTCGCCGCCCCGGGCCAGGGCCAAGACCGCCCACTCGCCGGATACGCTGTCGACAGTGGGGTTAGTCACCGTTGACTGGATATAGCTCAGTACGCCGTCAAGGGCTTCCGCCGGGTCTATCGCCTCTTCCCCCTGGCCGGTGAGTTCCGCGTATCTTTTCTCTGCGGCGAGCAGGGTTTCGTATGCCGTTTTATAGGGTTCATATGTCCTGAGTAGGAACGGATAATATCCTGTTGAACCCGGGAAAATATCAGGTCGCTTGTTATAAATTTCTCTGGCGGCGGCTATCACATCCCCGCTCTCCAGCGTCACTTTGCCGATAGCGTCGACTGCCGCCTTG
>NZ_DIPG01000052.1:21283-25364 GCF_002426325.1 Syntrophomonas sp. UBA5494
TTGAATGGATCGAGACCAGCCTTTAAATCATCCGCCAGGTACCAGTCCAGTTTGTCGGCCAGGTGCGGGTACAGCGCCTTCAGTTCATCAAGGGTTTTGTAGGTGGTGCTTACTCCGTCAGCCAATAACTGTTCATCTGTATAATGGTCACGCAGAACGGCGATTGACCAGGGGGTAGGTCCTTGGATATACTTAAGATTGAGCCTGTGATCATAATCAACAGCGACTTTCCCACCCTGGCCATCGCCCTCCAATATTCTCATCGGCCTTGTGGTTCCGCCCCAGCTTATGATTTCGCCATCATGGCTGATCCAGCTGACCGTACCGAGGTCGCAGAAAAAGCCGTTAACCGTGTAGGTGCCTGTACCCCAGTATATGCTCCCGGGCCTGTCGGCGGATTCCAGAGCCACAAAACCGCTCCACCGCCTGCTGGGATCAACGCCGATGGCGTTGATGAAGCCGCCTTGCATATCGATGTACCAGGTGCCAGGGGTATCTAGGGAGTCACTGGGGTATTCCTTTTCCAGCGCTGCGGTCAGCACCTCGATGGCCGGCACACCCTTCAGCACCCGTACCAGGGTAAGCGGAAGGCAGTCGCCAACGGCGATGGCACAGGTGATATAGTCGTCCTCTGTCGGCGTTTTAGGCGATACCGGATAGGTTTTGGTGACGGGGTTGTTATCGCCGAGTTGTGCTGCCACGGTCAGTTTGGAAACGTTTGGCATGGCGTTGATTCTGAGGAAGATCTTGTATGTGCCCGCCGTGATGGGAGTACCGGGAGCACCGCCTGACCTGATCGTTCCCACGGCTTCTGCCAGCGGCTTGCCTGTCGTATCGTCTTCCGCATAAAGCTTAAAGGAGATCGGGGTTCCCGCGGCTACACTGCCGGACAGAGTGTATTCAATACCAAAGCCCACCAGTTCTCCGACGAAGACTTCGGACGGCTGTATATGATCATCAGACATTGCTGGTATTTCATCGGAAAAACCTCCGGGTAACTTCGGATATTCCATGCTCGGGCTATGATTCCCGCCCAGGATGCTCCCGCCCAGGCTGAGTTGGGAGGCGGTGAAATTGGCGATGTATTCCCTGTCCTCGGAGATCGTAACCGTGTAGGAGGCCTGCCCGTATGATGCCTCATCTATGGTGTATTCATCTTCACTGCCGGCAGCGCGGTAAGCCCAATGATCAAAGGCATACCCCTCGGCAGGGGTGGCGGTAAGGGTCCATGTGCTGCCGGTCTCAGTGTTCGCAATAAATTCCGGTTCGCCGACCGTACCCTTTCCTTCATCATTCGCCGCTACAGATGGTGAATATGCGGCGGTACTCGGGTCTTCTTTTTCCGAGAATATGGCTTCTACTGTAATATCGGCGAGGATGTTCCCGCAGAGCAGCAAAAACGGTTTATTTTTAATACTCGGCCCCCCAACAGGACAGTCGATATAAGCCGCCGAAGGCATGCCATAATAATCGGTTCCCTGATCGGTCAGATAGGCGGTGGAACCCAATTCTGTGTTCTCAGCGTACAGTGTCCCGTTGATCATCCAGCCGTCGAAAGCGTAGTTTTCATTGTTATAGCTATCTATAGCAATAGAAAGAATAAGTTCGCCGCTGGACAGATCATATTTTTTATCATAAGTAATATTTTTTTCAACAATTATATCAATGAAATCTAAATCACCATATAGATATGTTGTAACATCGGCGCCCGCATCAGCCAACGGAGAAACAAAGGTGATTCCGTAACTCGGCGCGGCCTCCGTCACCGTCACGGCGGCAATGTTGCTCGTGGCCGTGGCGGTGCTTTCGCCTAGGGTGTTGGTGGCAATCACATAGTAATATGTAATGCCGGGGCTGTCTATGGCAGGAATATAGCTGGCGGCGATTTCTTCGCTGAGCGCGGTTCCGCCCTCGGTGCTGTTGATGCTGTTGCTGTACCACTGATAGCTGAGGGTGCCTTCGTCGCCTACGCTGGCTTCCACCGTAAGGGCGGCGGCCGTTTCACCCACGCTGTAGGTAACGGGTTCAACGCTCAGATCGGTGGTGAAGGTCGGCGTTGCTGCCCCAGCAGCAGGCGGGGCTTCAACCGTAATCTTGCCGGAGATGAAGGTCACGTCGACTGCCTGGGGTTGCGAATTGCAGAAATTGCCCTCTTGGCCGTTTTTAAGGCCTACCTCAACGGGGTAGTCCCCAGGGTCAGCGCCCTCTACCACAATAAAGTTCAGATCGAATAAGGTTCCAATACCGCTATTGTTTTCGGTTGCGCTGGAAGTGACGTAGGCTATGCCGGAATCTGCAATGATTTCCGGCGAAAAGTTATCCAGCGCCACTGTTCCTTCGTTTATGCTGTTGAGGCTCAGGACGGAACTGTCATAGCTGATTTCCAGAGCATAGCCGGCTATGCCCGGATTGTCGCTTATACTTACCGGAATGTCTACCGTCCGGTCGGCTCCCACGGCATCATAGGCCACGGTGGCGTTGCTCACTTCCACCACCGCTGCTCCCGTTGCCAGGACGCTGCCGCCCAGGCCCGGAAACAGGGTGAGGATCATGGCCAGGGCCAGCAGCAGCGCCAGGGCTTTCTCTCTGTGCTTACTGTTACTCCGATATTTCATTACTTGACTCCTCTCCTTTTTCTATTGGGTAGCAAATATGAAACTCGTCCCCCCTCTCCGTACTGAATGGTCATCGCGATAAGCTCTCTATAATTTGATGACCTTGATCACCTCCTCCAATATGATGGGCTGCTTATCCTGCACGATGATTTTCAGTTCTCCATATTCAGTGTTACGGATGATGTTGATAACCTTTTGTTCATTTTCGCTCAACTTGACGGCGGTTTTTTTGTCATCCACTGTTTTCACTCGCCTTTCTCACCGTTAATTTCACAATTGGCATTGCTGCCGACACATTTTCCCCCATATCGTCAAAAGCCCCGGCTTCCACAGGAAACCGGGACTGATGAGGCAAAAGAATTCCGTCCTTACAGGCAGTTTTCAAACGCACAGATCACCTTTCCATGGAAGGCTGGCAGAATATTGCCGAGGCAGGTTTCCTGGCTTGTGGTTCATCGCTGCCTTTTTCCTTCCCGGATATGCTCCAGTGGTCTGTTAAAAAAGCACTTCCCCACTTACAGTGGCCCGGACCGCCCGGGATTTTCACCCGGTTCCCTTTTCAATCCGATCTTTAGTTCGGATTCACCTTAACAGCAAGAGGTTTTATTCTATTGACAAGGTTTTTAAGGCACAATACCCCCTTAAAATTTAAAAACGGAGGCACTATTCTAAAATAGCGCCTCCGTTGTTCGGTCAGCATTTTTTTAAAGTTTGATTGATTTTTTGACTTCTTCTATACGTACCGGCTGTTTATCCTGTATAACGACCTTAATTTCGCCGTAATTGATCTCGCGTATAATCCTGATAAGCTTTTTTTCTTTTTCGGTTAATTTCTCATCTAAACTGCCCAGTCTATCCTGCAGACGATCAAGCACTGTCAAACACCTCTCCATCGCTCGTAGAGTTATGGTGCATAAGACAGGCAGGTCTTCTGGCTTCAGGCTCATCACTCTCTCCAGCCTTCCCGGTTTCCCAGTGGTATCCTGGAGGAACTCCTCTTCACAGCGGCGGGACCGCGCGGGATTCTCACCCGCTTTCCTTTTCACCGATTATAGACAAAAGAAGATCCATAACCGACACCTGAATTATGTAATTAATTCTATTGAATCCATGCTATTCCAACATCTTCTCATTGTCAACAGCTTCAATCCACTGGCTTATCAATATATTCGCGGTGAATCTTTATGAGACATTGCAAATCCGCCGGCTACCTTCGACAAGCTTTGAAATGCTTTTTCGATAAACATTTTTGGTTTTCCTCTTATTTCTTCCTGATTAGGATATATTTCCAAAGTCAAATATCCATCATATGAATTCAAAGTTAATGATTCCTGCAATTTTTGCCAATCAATCAGGCCATTCCCCGGCAGCCAGTGTCTGTCCTCAATACCGTCATTGTCGCATAAATGAGTGGCCAGGAGTCTGTTCCCGAATTGTTTCGAAAGATACTCGCCTTTATCGCGGTA
>NZ_DIPG01000052.1:25449-28654 GCF_002426325.1 Syntrophomonas sp. UBA5494
GCCTTTATCGCGGTATAAGTTGGCGTGAGAACTGTCAAAGCAACAGCCCAGATAGGCCGATTGTATTTCTCGCAGGACAAAGGGAACATTATCTTCTCTTCTGGTGTTTTCTATTGCTATTTTGACCCCGGCCTCTTCAGCCCTCCGGGTTATAGACAACAGGCTTTCGATTCCATATCTGTTGGGCTCAGGCGGAGCCAGGCCTTCCGTCAGATGCATGACCATCATAGGGATCCCATGCCTGGCGCAATCCTCAATCCAGGCAATATGCTCTTTAATACGCTCTTCTCTTCGGATTTTCTGTTCACTCCAGAGGTCGTTGGATTCATTAAAAGGAACGTGGATATTCTCCAGTATAAGACCGGAGTCTTTGACCATATCGCTAAAGTATTCTTTTTTGATGGGGGGATTGCCCATTTCATCTTCCCACCAAATGGATACTGCGTCAAATCCGGCTTCCTTTATTAAGCGCAACCGTTCCGGCAAGGGCAAGACGAAGCCGAACCATGAGAATATTCCCAACCTGTTTCTACCTTGCATCAATACAATCCCTTTCGTCTCAACGTTGTCAATGACCCCATCCCTCTGGCTCGATGGCACATTCTGTACTATAATCATAACCCATAAAATTGAACAGCGTATAAGGTTCCGGCTCGTTTTAGCGATGGCACTGAATAGAGGAGAGGCCTTCTGCTCTTCCGCGGCACGTGGCATTTTACATGCCTTTAATATCTATCACCACCACTTCGGGCGGGTTGAATACGCGCGGCAAACGGGGGTTGAAAGAAAGTCCACGGCTCACGATGTGGGTCAGAGAACCATGATCATACATTCCCCCGGCATATTTCGGAAACCAGCCTTGATTGGGCGAATAAAGCCCATTCAGTATGAATGGAATCCTGACCTGGCCCCCATGGGCATGCCCCGACAACACCAGGTCAAAAGCGCTTGCTTGATAGATTTCTACCAGCTCAGGGCGGTGTGACAAAAGCACTTTATAGCATTCAGGTTCATTGCGCAGCCCGGAGAATGCGCTGAAAAACGCCTCCTCCCAATCAGATCCCGGCTTCTCATCCTTAACAACTTCCGGGTCGTCAACCCCAGCGATAATAATCGCTGAGCTATTGACGGTAATTGTGTCGTAACTGTTTTCAAGAACGGCAACGTCATATTGGCGAATGGCATCTTTGATACGTCTGATATCATTGGACCAGTACTCATGGTTGCCGGACACGTAATAAACCGGGGCAATTCCCTTTATTCCCTGCAGAAGCATTTCAGTGCCTTGAAGAGGCGCCTCATCATCAGCTATGTCTCCTGCCAGAGCTATAATATCGGGATTCTGATTTCTAATCAACTCAACCAGTTTAGATTGCCCTTCGCCATAAATATGATTATGCAAATCAGCGATCAGGACTATTCTTACAGACTCGTCCGCGTTTAATTTATCGGTATGGACAGTGTATTCCCTAACCACCAGCCCATTATAGAAAGCCGCAAATAAGAATATAGCCAGCAGGCCGGCGACTGCAAGTCTCCTCATCCTCATAAAAAATATCCCTTTATTCTTAAGTCATTATCTTTATAATAAGCAATCAAATGAAAACCGCCTTGCATACGCTCTTGGCGATCCATTTGGCGCGGCTGTCAAGGAAGCACAGGCTGGTACATCATGACGGCTTGATTGGCGCAAATAACCTCATCGCCGATTTCCTCGCCGCCCGGGTTATAAATCTTTCGCGCCAGCACATTGCTGCGGGTATAACCGCCCCACCACTCGGCATTTATAATATGCTCCCTTTCATAGACCTGGTATCGCACCTCAAGCGGTCGGCGGCTGCGCCATTCTCCGTAAAGATTCTGATCATCGAGCCTTATCAGCAACTGGTAAGGCAACCCGGTATTATTGGTTATCTGCAGATCAACGTAATTATAGACCACCGTAGCCCCGCTGCCGAATGGCTGGGTGCGGTCGCTGTCAGGAAACACATCATAGTTGTGCCTCCAGCGTTCGGTGATCGTCAGCGGGGTGAAGAGAGTCATCCAATAGATCAGATTGGATAACTGGCACAGTCCCCCGCCGGTTCCTGAACAAACCGCACCGTTGCTCAAGACCATGCCATCCAGATATCCTTTGCGGCGGGTGGGCCTTCCCACTGATCTCCAGAAAGAGAAAGTCTCACCAGGCTGCAGAATCAGCCCGTTCAGGCGAGAAGCTGCCAGGCGCAGATTGGTGATCTTATTATACTGCAGCCGCATATCAACTTCCCTGAGCTGTCTTAGGAGCGGGGTTTGGTGGCCGGCGATCTTATACGCAAGCGGGCAGCCGGCATCAATTGCACTGGCATAGCGCTTATTCGGGAGCAGCCACTGCAGGTATCTTCGCCCGGTGAAAAACGCCCGGCCCAGGGCCAGGCGCAGCGGCGATCTTTGTGTGGGAACGATTGGCTTGGCAATTGATTGGTTCATTTTCGTACCTTTTTCGCCCCGACTCTAAAATTTTTCTACTGTCAAATAACATAACGCTTAAAACCGCAGTACCGGCCTCATCCCGTTCGCAAAAGGGGGGGACAGGATTTTTCGCCGGGCAGGTGAAGCTGTCTATTGTACGCTGTTGACTGCACATTCTTTCACTTTTTGACTCACATCTACAGATATTATACAGAAGGGTTCATCCATTAATACTGATAATATGTTGCTAACAGTTCGGTATATTGCTGATTATTCTGCTGCGCTGCTTGTTCCCAGGTAAGACCTGTCTGAGTTGTAAAAGTCGCCATAGCTTGAATCAATTGATCAACTTGACTGCTCACCAGTTGGCAGCCTCCCAATGTTTCAAGGCTATCCAGCTTGGCATTGGCATTGGTATACCAATTCTGAACCAATACACTCTCCGTCTGTCCTACTACCTGAATCTTCATATTGTTTTGTATTCTGCTGAATATCAATAGTTCAGGATCATACGAAAATATCGCCTTATCAAGATCAGTTGCCGTTGCGGTACCATTGTTTATAATATCTTGACCAAAAGCACCGTTAAATACGTAGGTGTCGTTGCCTTTTCCTCCCTCCAGATAGTCGTTCCCTTCGCTACCGTCCAAAATGTCATTGCCGTTGCTGCCATATAGGCTGTCGGCTCCCGCTCCTCCATACAGAGTGTCGTTGCCGTCTTCTCCGTACAACTTGTCTTCGCCTTCGCTGCCCG
>NZ_DIPG01000053.1:0-1966 GCF_002426325.1 Syntrophomonas sp. UBA5494
GCCTGGTATTGCTGCAGCGTTTCCATGGAATAAGTGGCGAGTTCGCCTTTCAGGTAGGTTTCAAACGATGTGCCGAAGATGGGCTCTTGGCTGGAATGGATAAGCCTGCCGTGGCCGCAGACGCAGGGATAACGCTGGGAAAGCGCCTCCAGCCATTCAACCTGTACGGCGGCGATTTCGTTGATGAGCTGATTTTTTTCGCCGGACAGAACCGGCAGCCGATCCTTAATGGCTTCATATTCCACCGGAGAAGTATGTTTCATCATATAGGCGTATTTCTCCGTCATCAGATTGCGTCCCTTCTGCAGTGCTTCTTCAAGGTCGCTAACATAACTCTGCAGCATGGCGCTGTTCCAAGCCCTGAGCTGACTGCCGCGCTGTTTCTCAAAGGTCTGCCAATCATCCTGGCAATTGGCGCGTCCGCCTGCATTTTCGACGGCGTCAAACATTTCCCATTCGATATCCAGAATCCTTTTGATGACCGGTTGCATATTACTCCCCCTATTCAGCCAATATATGCAGTTTGCGGATATCATCGTCTTCAATGCGCTGCATCATGGCGCAGCAGTGATTTTGCAGATAAACGTCGTCCAAATCCGTAAGTTTTTGTCTTTTCAATTCTTCAATGACCAGCGTGCATATGGTTTCGATTATGTCCTCGCGCATCCGGTAAACATCTTCGCCGCCGTAATCTCTGCACAGTGCAGAGAACAGATCATAGGTTTCGGAAAGAACCGGCAGGCGGCGAATACCGCGGTGCGCCCATTTATAAAACGGGGCATATTTCCTGTTTAATAGGTAGAGCATGGAAAAAGCGGCTGTTGTAAATTCATGCAAGGCACACTGTGCCGCCACATATTCACGGCGTTTTATGCAGCGGGCGTAATTATATTGTCCTGCCTGGGCCATTATGGCGGCACGGGACACAATTTTTTTAATGCGGATATCCTCCGGATAAAATGCCATCAGTTCACTGCGTATTTTACTGAACTCGCCCCATTCATCCACAAAAACCTCACCGTTGGTCACCACCGCCAGATAGCTCTCAGGTATGCGGCGCCATTCCATAAGCGTCCGGGGCGCCTGTCTCAGGCCGATATACCGATAGTAAAAGGAGGAAGTAGCCATAACACCGACACGGTCGACGGATAGTTCGCTTTTACTACGCTCAGGAAAACCGAGAAAACTGCCGGGCAGGCTTGCAAACCGCTCTAGCGCCTGCCTCAGCGCCTCTTGGGCCTGATCATACCGGCCCGTTTTTTCATAGGCGACGGCCAGATTGCTGTAAGTAGTGGCGACATTTTCCCCGAAAGCGCCCAATTGATTCAGAATTGCCAGGGCCTGCTCCAGACAATCGATGGCTTTCTCAAAGTCCGCTATGCTCTGATAGAGAAGGCCGGCGTTATTGAGAGCGCTTGCATACAGATAGTTGTCGGTACCGATGGTAGTACGGTATATCTCGAAAGCCTGGTTAAACAGGTTTATAGATTTATCATTTTCGCCCATTAAACGATAGGTTCCGGCCAGATTGTTGATATTGGTAGCGTACTCAACGCTTTCAGGGCCGATGAATTCCTCAATGATCCGTCCTGCCGCAGTGAAAGCCTCGACAGAGGCCGCATACCTGCTGGTACCGCGGTAGAAGGAGCCGAGTTCGCTTAAAACCGCAAGATAAATGGGGTTGAATCCGCCGCAGCAAGGACGATAATGCCTGCCGCTCTTGTGCAAAAATTGCTCTACGGCATCTATATTTCCGGCAGCATAATGACGGTTGAGTTCCTTATAGAATTGTTCAATCATATGATCCATTTATGACTGCTCCTTTGCGTGGTTTAGTGAAAGCCATTCTAAATATCCGTCCCAGTCCCTTATTGATTGGGATTGCGCCCGGATATCCGCTGCAGACTTTACTTGGCCTGTTTTGCCTTAATGAGCTCATTTAACCGCCCCCACACGGGCTGGAAGA
>NZ_DIPG01000053.1:2148-2293 GCF_002426325.1 Syntrophomonas sp. UBA5494
GGGCCAATATATCATTTTCCAAATCAATGCCGGGGGCGATCTCTATTAAAGTCAACTCCCCTTGCTCCAGGGTGAACACCGCACGTTCGGTCACATACAAGGCCTGCTGTGCCCTCTTCTGAGCGTATTCGCCGCTAAAGCAAAT
>NZ_DIPG01000053.1:2521-5347 GCF_002426325.1 Syntrophomonas sp. UBA5494
TGGCTAATATCCACAAATCCCCCGCAGCCGGTTAGTTTACGGTTAAATTTCGCCACATTCACATTCCCCTGCCGGTCGGCTTGGGCCAAACCCAGGAAGGCTATATCTATGCCTCCGCCGTCGTAAAAATCAAACTGGCTGGGTTCTTCGATAATGGCTTCAGCATTATAAGCATGGCCGAAATTGGGAATGCCGTCAGGTACGCCCCCAATTGCGCCGGCTTCTGTAGTCAATGACAAGCCTTCATTGGCATTCTCCTCAGTGGCGATATTAGCTACATCAGTGGGCATGCCAACCCCGAAGTTAATGACGCTGTGCGGTTCCAGTTCCATGGCGGCCCGCCGGGCGATGATTTTGCGTTCGTTCAATGAAAGCGGGGGCACCTCGCTCAGGGGGACTTTTATGCTGCCTGAAAAAGCCGGGTTGTAATACAGGCCTTCGGTCTGCCAGTGGTGTTCTGCTTTGGCGGCTATCACCACATAATCTACCAGTATGCCCGGCACCCTTACTTCTTTGGGGTGCAATGAGCCGGCTTGGGCTAAATATTCAGCCTGAGCGATCACAATCCCGCCGCTGTTTCTGGTGGCCTGGGCCAGATGCAGAGCGCCGTTTAGCTGTCCCTCTTTGGTTGCTGTCAGGTTCCCTTTCTCATCAGCTACTGTACCTCGAATCAAGGCCATATCAATGGGCAAGCTCTTGAAGAAAAGATATTCCTCGCCTTCGAATTCGATTAATTTGACTATGTCCTCTTGCGTAAGGGAGTTCAGTTTAGCGCCTTCCACTCTTGGATCAACAAAAGTCCCCAATCCCACTTTGGTTATCAGTCCCGGTCTTTTGGCGGCAATCTCGCGCCATAGTTGACATATCACACCCTGGGGCAAGTTGTAGCCTTCTATTTTATTTTCCGCTACCAGCTTGGACATGGTGGGATTTGAACCGATATGAGCACCTATCCATCTTTTTACCAAGCCGACATGGCCAAAGTGAGTGGGGCCTCTATTAATTGTCCAATCACCCATACCACCGTTCTGAAAGAAGGTTATATTCCGGGGATGGCCAGTCTCCAGGAAACGTTTCTCGATGGCCAAAGCCATTTCCTCATTCCACCCTGCCAGTCCCATTCCGCAAACTGCGACGGTGGCGCCGTCTGCAACCAGAAAGGCGAGTTCATCAGCAGTTTTTACCTTGGACACACCAAACAACTCCTTCCAGTGCCATAACATGAGAAAGGCTCATATACAAACGGACTGATCACGTCTGTCAAGCCATGCCGCCCATACCATGGGCGTTTAAGCAATTGCTCAGCAATGGTTTGGGTCATGAATACCGAAGTTCAAGATTGATCAGCGCACATAGTTCACGATGTTCTCTTTTCTTGGCGCGGGTTTAACCGCAGTGCGGGAAGAATTATAGCCCAGTGAAACCGCATGGAAAGGTTTATAGCCTTCCGGAATCCCTAAGGCCTTTTTGATCTCTTCCTTAACCAGGATCAATTCTGCCGAACCTATCCAGCACGAGCTTAATTCCAGCGATTCGGCGGCAATGATCATGTTTTCTGTGGCCGCCGCGCAGTCCATTTCAATTCCCTTGGCATTTTCCACCCCTGAGACTACAATGACCGTGGGCGCATGATAGAAGGTATGATAATTGGGATCGGCAGCCTTCTGCTGATATCTGGCCAGGGCTGAGTTGCTCATAATATCTATCATGCCTTTGACCATCTGCTCTATCATGTGCTGATTTTGCACCACAGTGAAATGCCATAATTGACGGCCTCCGCCATTGGGTGCATATTGGGCGGCATCCAGAATAATCCGCAGTTTCTCCTCTTCTATCTGTTCAGGTTTAAAGGTTCTGATACTTCTTCGGCCCATGATAAGGCTTATGGTTTCATTTACCACCAGGAATCCCTCCTTTTGTCCGCTTGGTTCAACACGCATTGAAAACAGCTAAGCAGTCCGTTTCGGGGAGGTTAATTTGTTGTTATTGATTCGCCGCAATAATCTCCCGCAACCCGCCCCATTTCTCCCGAAAGATCTCTACCGGCATGGTTTTCAGGTTAGAAGATACTCTGGGCCTGAATTCCATCTGCTGCATAACATCTTGTTCCACATCTACTCCGGGGGCTATCTCGACCAAGGTAAGCAAGCCATCCGCTATGGTAAAAACCGCCCGCTCGGTGACATATACCACGGCCTGCCGAACTTGGCCCGCGAATTGACCGCTAAAAGAAATATGCTCCACATTCTTGATGAATTTCTTATAACCACCCTCTTGAACAATTCGCAATTGTCCCTCCTCAGCCTTGACTCTCAGCCCCCCGGCGGTGAGAGATCCACAGAAAACCACCTTTTTGGAGTTTTGGCTTACATTGATAAAACCGCCGCAGCCCATGAGTTTGGCGCCAAATTGAGTGACATTTACGTTTCCGTGTCTGTCGGCCTGCCCCAAGCCGAGAAAAGCTATATCAATGCCACCGCCATCGTAAAAATCAAACTGGGAAGGCATCTCGATCATGGCTTCGGCATTATAGGATTGGCCGAAATGAGGCAGACCGGCGGGAACGCCCCCGATGCCGCCCGCCTCTGTAGTCAAAACTATGCTCTCGCTGGCGCCCTCTTCGGCAGCGATATTGGCCACATCGGTTGGCATGCCCACACCCAGATTTACGACGGCATCCGGCTTTAATTCCATGGCCGCCCGCCGGGCGATGATCTTGCGTTCATCCAGAGGCAAAGGAGGCAGCTCTTTTAAGGGAACCTTAACATTGCCCGAAAATGCCGGGTTATAATAAACCCCTTCGGTTTGGAAGTGATTATCGTTGGA
>NZ_DIPG01000136.1:0-185 GCF_002426325.1 Syntrophomonas sp. UBA5494
GTGAGGGTCTGGGGGGTTTGGGGGGTGGGAGAGGGAGAAAGAAAGGATAGGCTCGAAGAGCCGGCGCACGCGCCATTGAAGGCTCCAGAGACGGGCCCGAAAGGCGATTGTGGCTGAAAGTATCTATCAGATAGCAGTAGTCGTAGTAGCCGCCAGTGTGCACCCTGTGGATATCCTACATATAT
>NZ_DIPG01000136.1:274-7471 GCF_002426325.1 Syntrophomonas sp. UBA5494
CCCTGTGGATATCCTACATATATAATGTATCAATATGGAATATCCGATGGATATCCATCAAGTGCACACTGCACCTGTTTTAGTGCGAGCCTTACAAAAAAGCGGGAAAAAGATATAAAGACGTACAAAAACGCGGAGGAATCGAACACATGTTTGTATCTATTTATAGGACAGTTCTATCAAAAACGCGGAAGTCTCGAACACGTATTCGTAGCTGTTTGCTCATTAAAGCGAGAAAAACGGGCGCTTCGTAGTCGTAGCAGTAGCCGCCAGTGTGGGCCCTGTGGATATCCTACATATATAATGTATCAATACGGAATATCCGATGGATATCCACAAGTCCACACTGCACCTTATTTATTACGGGCACCACGGAGCATTTTGTAATGTTTGTCCTTTAAACGGCTTTTGCCCTCAACAATTATTTTTATAATGTCGTCAATTTCGCCATTATCCGCAATTACCAGCATTGCCAGAGACGGGCCGATTTGCTTCTCTACCCAGTTTCTTACATCTTCTACCGACCTGTTTTCTGGTTGCCTTGTCAATTTAAGTTTACCGACTTCTAATATAATGCTACTCCACCAAGGAGCGATCTGCCACCGTGATTTATTGCTGTCCCTACACGGCTTCAGTATTTTGATGTAATTATTCAACACTTGCGAAAAAATGCGGCCAACATTATCATCGAATAATAGAACCATTTGCAATTTTTCGGCTCGTTCGTCCCGAACCTGCAGTTCCATGCGGATCCAGCTTTCCTCTGTACTCTCCTGCTCCATGGCTTTATCGTAGATGCGCAAATACATTTTGGACTGTTTGGATCCGATGTTGATGGTATTGCCGATGATTTTTCCGTCCTGCAGAGTACGCTTGATAAACTCTGTCGACGTGCGCCAGCGGCTTGAAACATAGCCTTTTCTTATAGCCTTTTGGATCCGCGCGAAGGGAATGACTTCTCCCGTTTTATCATCAACAGCGACATCGATGCGAGTAAATTTCCCGTCAAATAACAGCACTTGATCAAATAATTGCAACAAGTTACAGTCCGCTTCGAGTTCTCTGCATCCCTGACCGGACAGTATGACATGAGTGCCCATATCCTCGGCGCCATCAAACAACACGGAAATATGCCCACAAACTTTTTGCTTTTTATAGCCATAACGGCCCTTGGGTAATTCGATGAAATCTGCAAGGCTAAGGCTTAAAACTTGCAAAATGATTTCATCCGGATTTGTTGATTTTATTGTGAACTCCAGCCAGTCAAAAAGGCAGTCAAGCCTTGGGTTCATTTGGGTTACGCTCCTTTGGCATGTATTTTGCGCCCCCCTGTTAGTATACGGGGGGCTTGTCCATCTTTTCGTGCGTTTTGTCATTTTTAGCATTTTCAGAGACTATATCTTGCACCATGGGAAAAAACCGGCCGTGACGGCCGGTTGGGTGTGGAAGGAGGATCAGTCCTCCTATTTCTCTGGTGGCAGGTACTTTTTGGTATTTTCAGTAAGTTCCTTCAGTAGTTTGGCGATATCATCAAGATTATGTCGGATATCAAAGTAAAATTTTTGGTCATCCAGCAGCTGATCATGATCGAACTGATCTATCAGGTTGTCCAGGTACCGGGACAGTTCCAGCAGGATTTGATTTTGGAACTGGGTATGCTCCAATTCTGTGTTGATAAAAAATTTCAGGCGCATGGCATCGTCAGAGTCTGAGTCATTTTTGATCCCATCGATGAGCAGCGACTTTGTTTTTTTCTCGAATTCCGCAGGGATTCGCCCTGCTTCCACCTTTGCGCGAACTGTTCTTAAAAAATCGGCTCTTTGATCCATGATGGTTCCTCCTTAGTATCAGTAATAGGTTTGACGATCAGACAACAGGTTTTTGTATAATGTAAGGTAATTTTGAGCCTTTTCGGACTCCCCGGATCTGGATGCCTGGCAATACAGTCCGTAGACGGTGTGCAAGGCCCTTGATGTTGTAATGCTGATGGGATCATAGACATAAGTCCAGGCATCTGACAGCTGATCCAGCAGGTCCCTGATCTTCGAACTATCCGGGTTGATCTGGTGCAGTTCCAGTCGGATCAGGTCGGAAACGTCATTTAGTTCCCGCATAAACATTTCAAGACGATCTTCCTCAATCGTGATTTTGGGAACTTTGCTCACAGCAAACACCTCTCTTTCAGAACGGCAGTTCGTCCGGATCCATCGGGACAGGCTCAAATCCGTCACCGCCGGCCGCTGCCGCACCTTTGGGCTTTTGTAAAAAGTCAATGCGATAGGCGTAGACATCAAGCGTATACCGGGTGTTACCGTTAGCGTCCTGATAGGAGCCAGACTGCAGTTTTCCTTGGACCAGCAGCTGCTGCCCTTTGATGACGTACTGGGCCATGTTCTCGGCGGTCTTGCCCCAGGCCACGCAGGGGATGAAATCCGCTTTATCCTGATCCCGATCTACCGCCAGGGTAAACCGGCAATAGGGATTGCCGCCGTTGGATTGTTTGAGTTCCGGATCCTTGGTGATCCGGCCGAGTGCCGAAAAAAAGTTCATCATGATGTGTAACCCTCCTGTTTTTCTTTTGCATAGTTTATGGCTATAATCCGGGTTGGAACATCACTTCCGGAGTATGCTCTTCTTGCCTGCCTATTTCGGCGATCCGCTGCAGGGTGGATTCTATATCCTGCTTTGTTTTGCCGATATAGGAACTGTCATAAATCTTGATTTTGGTATTACCGATCTGATATTCCTGAATCAGATTGCCCGTGATAAGTCCTTGTTTCAAGATGATCCCCCCTGCTGCCATGATATGCAGGGCCAGCATTGCATGGTTCGGAATCATGTTGCGCAGTATATTCACTTTGTTCCTGGAAGAATACCGTCCAGTCCACAGTCAGAATTTGTCCCAGTGCTTTTGCCGTCTCGACTGATGGAGAAGAAATATCACATTCAATTTTGGTTATCATACTTCGATCCTTACCAATGCAATCCGCCAGTTGCTGCTGTGTATAGCCTTTCCGTTCCCTAAGCTTCCGTAATTTGTCACCGATCAAAAATGATTCCTCCTTTTGATATTGTGATTGATATTGTGAAGTAGCTTCACCTGATACTATTATTATAAGGGAATATTCTTCACATGTCAATGGATTTAGCGAAGTATGTTCACACGTATTGCATCGTGAATTATTTTCACATATAATGTGAATGATAGGAACATACTGTTGTGTTGTAGTAGTACAGGTCCAAAGGGAAACATAGATTCAAATGGAACAAACGAAAGGAAGTGAATGGAATGCCGCTGAAAGACAAGCTAAAAGAATTGAGGACAGGGAAGAAGAAAACACAAAGTGAAGTTGCTTCTTTTTTGGGAATCGACCGGAGTACATACGGGAAATATGAGACAGGAGACAGTTTTCCGGATCTGGAGAAGCTATTGCAGATATCAGCTTACTTCAATGTGTCCACGGACTATCTTCTCGGCAAGACCAATGTAAAAATTCCGGATCGAATCGCGAATGCCTTGCAAGACGATCCCGAATTGTCGGAGTTCTGGAATACGTTGCAGGAACGGGAAGATTTGCAGCTACTGTTTAAGCAAACAAGGAATCTGTCACCAAAGGACATCAGGCAGATCATCAGGGTAATCAAGGCGATTGAAGAGGAAGAAGACAAGGAAAACAGCTAGGAGTGGATAAGATCCTGCTGATGCATGGGGGACAAAGGGAAATGAATATAGATATATTGGAGAAGCCATTGTTGAAATCTCTTATTGATGGTACGATACCCTTTTTCGAAGTAATGAACGCCTATAATGTGAAAACATGTCTAAGCAACCATTTGCCTGCTCATATTCTTGGGTTTGTGTATGTCAGCCGGCGTGGGAATTACCATTTGGTGCTGAATGCGGAAATAAACTATGAAATCCAGTGCAGGACCTTTTTGCATGAAATCAAGCATATCGTATATGACCTGCCCACAGCCGGGTACATCATTGGTATGGACCTGCAGCATACAAGCCTGGAACAGGATGCAGACATGGTGGCGGAAAACATTGAAGTCTATACCTGTAAGCAAGGAGGATTGTAACATGGCATATTGTCTATACCTTAGGAAATCAAGAAAGGATCTGGAAGCGGAAGCCAGGGGAGAGGGGGAAACCCTGGCCAGGCATGAAAAGATTCTGCTGGAGCTGGCAAAAAAGATGAAGCTTAACATTACGAAGATTTATAAGGAGGTGGTATCCGGAGAAACCATAGCTTCCCGGCCAGTTATGCAACAGGTATTGGGCGAAGTCGAGCAAGGTATGTGGGGCGGCGTCCTGGTAGTGGAAGTGGAGCGGCTTGCCCGGGGGGATACCATTGATCAGGGTATTGTTGCCCAGACGTTCAAATATTCCGGAACAAAGATTATAACTCCGCTTAAAGTATACGATCCAAACAATGAATATGATGAAGAATACTTTGAATTCGGCCTTTTTATGAGCCGTCGGGAATATAAAACGACGAACCGCAGGCTGGAGCGAGGCAGGATAGCGTCCGTAAAGGAAGGCAAGTACGTCGGGAACATCCCTCCCTATGGCTACAAGCGGGAAAAGATAAAGAGGGAAAAGGGATATAAATTGGTGCCGGATCCGGAACAAGCGGATATCGCAAAGCTTATTTTTGAGATGTATACGGATGGAATTGGCGTTTCAAGGATCGTTCGCAGGCTGAATGAAATGAAGATTCCGGCTGCCAGAGGAGGAGACTGGGTGAACTCATCCGTTCAGGGAATCCTACGAAACCCGGTCTATACCGGGAAAATCCGCTGGAAATGCCGGCCGCAGAGGAAAAAGATCATAAATGGGCAAGTGGTGAAGGAACGACCGAGAGCGGATGCGGATTCCTGGATCATAGCGAACGGACTCCATGAACCGATTATCGACGAAGCCACATTTCAGCTGGCACAGGAAATTATGGCTAAAAATCCGTCTCCGAAAGTAAAAACAAAAGGTACCATCAAAAACCCTCTTGCCGGATTGATTGTGTGTGGGAAATGCGGTCGGAAGATGATCCGCAGGCCATACAGCAATGGACAGCAGGATACCTTGATGTGCACGGTAACCAGCTGCGACAATGTAAGCAGTTATTTAAGCCTGGTGGAAGATAAGCTGATACAGGCTCTGGAAGATTGGCTGAAGAACTACAAGATTACAATGGAAGAAGGCATAGGACCGAAGCCTGCAATGGATCCGGACATACTGGAAAATTCCATAAAAAAGCTGGAGAAGAAGGAAGACGTCTACAAGAAGCAGATGAATAGCCTGTATGATCTGTTGGAGCAGGAAATTTATACAACCGAAAAATTCCTTGAAAGGTCCGGCATACTGACAGAAAGAATAAAGGCAATAGAAGAGAATGTGAGTCGCCTGAAGCAGCAATTGAACAGGCTGATTTCCCAGGAAAAAGGCAAAAAGCTGATCATCCCTAAAGTCCAGAAAGTGCTGGATGTTTATAGATCCCTGAAGGATCCCGCTGATAAGAACAAGCTACTGAGAGAGGTACTTGAAAAAGTGGTGTATCTGAAAGAAACAAAAAATGGCAGATGGGATAATAGCGCTATGGATGATTTCGAGCTTCATATTTATCCCAAACTGCCTTTATGATTATCAATGACAGCATTGTCGAACGGATTCATAAGCACCACTATGATGTCAGTGATATGCAATTTTGATAATAGCATCATACCCTTTGGCTTTCAATTCCGCTGCTAGCTGTTCTGCGTTTGGCTTAGCCCGAAACGCTCCTGTCTGCACGCGGTAAATCTTGTTGGACGGCACTGGCGATAGATCGGTTGCCAGCGCCGCCTTGACGTCTGCCCGGAAGGTATCCATGCTCTTGCCATGACGTGGAAACCAGTGCATGACATCGCTGTGGTTACTGGCGATGCCCAGCTTGTGTCCCTCGCTGTGGCATATGATATTTTTTTCTGTTAGGCTATATAGCCGGCAAAGGTATACGCAAAGGTCTACCGCCTCCTGGTAGACCTTGTAAAAATACGAGGTATCGATCAGGTTGTCCTCGCAGATCTCAAATCCTATATGCGTATCGTTGGCATCACCGCCACAGTGCCATCCCCGGTGGTTCCAGGGCAGGGTTTGGTACGCTGCAATCGTGCCATCCGCCAGCTTGCCGATAAATGCATGGACGCACGCCTGCCGGCCGTCCGGTTTGTCTTGGTTCCAGTGGTTCCCGTATTTGTTTTCACCGAGCAGGCCATCATCAGGCCCAACGTACCGACTCAAGCGTGGATTGTTCGCGCCAGTAGAGTGTACCATTATGCCTATCGGCGTTATGGTGCGGCCTGCCTTAAAGCAGGCGTTTTCTGTAAAAATTAACTTATGTAAGTTCATGTGCTTCCCCCTTTATATTATCCTCCTCTCCATCCAGTTCGATCGGCTCGGCAATGGTAAGGATGTCCCTGGTTGATGTCTCTGCGTACCGGCGGGTGGTACTGATATCCGCATGACCCATAACGCGCTGGATCACATCAAGGCGGATGCCTTTGGCAAGTAAGGCGGTCGCGAAAGTATGCCGGGTTTGGTGCGCCGTAAAAGGGATACCGGATCGCCTGGCAATATTTTGAGCATGTCCCTGTAAAGTTCGCTTTGACACGCGAAACAAGGGTTCTCCCTCCGGTACGGATTTCATGTAATCCAGGAGTTCGCGGGCAACCTCCGGATCCGTGACAGGTACCATACGGGACTTGTCACGCTTGGCATGGCGGACGGACAGGACGACTCTTTTTTGCTGGATGCCGATGTCCTGGCCGGTCAGCCTGGCGGCTTCTCCGACACGGATCCCGGTTGTCAGCATGATCCGGAAGGCAAGCCGGATATGCTCCGGCTTACTGTCCAATATGTTTTTGATGATGCGCTGCTGATCCTCTGTTAAGGGCTTTGGGTAAGTCGGTTTCTGCTGAACATGCAGGCTTTTCAATACCGGATTTCCAAAAATTTTTTCCTCCTGGACTAAAAAATCATAAAAGCCCCGGACTGTCCCGATCATGACGTTTATGCTGCTCGATGATAGTCCGGAGACATATAGAGCATTGCGGTAATCCTTTGCCTGATGGGGCGTTAAGCGCAGATAATCGGATCCGGTCTGGCTACACCAGCTGGCAAAGGCCCGCAGGTGCAGGCCGTAGTTTTTGATTGTCAGG
>NZ_DIPG01000136.1:7560-8955 GCF_002426325.1 Syntrophomonas sp. UBA5494
GTAGTTTTTGATTGTCAGGTCAGAGCGGCCCCTTATCCGCAGGTCATCAAGATATATTTTTATCATGTTCAGCATGATTTATCCTCCTTGGTCTCGGCATATAATAATTTTTATACCCTGTGCCCCCTCTTGGCTCCCGTTAATTTTTATCGTCGGCGATCTCTCGGCGCGGATCCGTATCGGGTAAACTCTCGATTGCAATTGTCAGGCTGTTTATAGATTCCTGTAGTTTTTCAATTTTTGTTTCCATCCGAGCCAAAAGGTAAATGGACAAAACGATCGGAAATCCATAATTTGCAATACCCTGCAAAATTCCTTCCATACATATATCACCTCTTACTTTTTACTTTTTAAAATTAAAGGTCTTTATAACTTTTCCGCTGGGATTTGCGGCATCTCGACCATTCACGGCTTTATTGATATTTTCGCCACATAGCTTACAAAGGTCGAGATCGCCGACAACAGACGAACTGTCATCGACATCGTACAGCAAAGCCTTGTAATAAATGTCCCTCACCCTGTGACACGAACTGCATTTTGCAAGCTTCGGATACCTAAGCTGCTTTATTTCGATATTTTCCAAATTTAAAACCTCCTAAAAAAAGAGGCCGCAGGGGCCTCTTCAGCATTTTAGACTTCCTGACTAAAAATTTCTTCAGTCTGCGTAATAACGAAGTAAGCAGATTCGGGGCTTACAAGTGCAGGCCCGGCAAAAATCGGCAGGCTGATGATGGTATTCATCGCGGTTAGGACAGTTTCTTCGTTCAGATCATCTTTCGGATCGTCAATTTTTATCCGTCGTTTGTCGCCGGCCGCATCCAAAAACTGCAGCACGAGCACTTCAGTCGTTCCGTTCATGGCGCACCTCCTTCCATATTTTTTTTAAGTTCAGAGTTATCCCATGTTTGCAAGTTCGTTTTTATCGATCAGGAGCATCTGCGCGAGAGTATTTTTCTGCAAGTTGGCAAGAGTAGCGCCAACCTGACCAACTTCATCTGCTACGGCATCGGTTTTGATGTCGGTAAAACTTCTCCGCCTTTTTACTTCGTGACCATCTGCGTCGGTACCAAGCTTATAGACCAGCTGCAGAGTGGTGGCAGCCGGAATTTTGGTAAATGCCATAAATATCACCTCCTTTTACTGTAGTATATCACACAAACATATGTTTGTATATACATAAATATATATGTATATAAATACGCATGCGCCAAAAAGCCCTCCCCGGTGTAACGGGGAGGGTATGGGTGGGGTCCATCTGCATGTCTTATGGCGCGTGTGACATGGGTCGGGAGGAAAGTCTCCCGGCCCATGGATCGTGTCTGTCGCCCTCTCCCGAACCCCCCATCAGAATCCTGACCGCATTGGGCAAAAAAAGAGGGTGAGGGTCTGGGGGGT